>JAFGIT010000113.1 GCA_016929465.1 Candidatus Coatesiibacteriota bacterium
ACGACGATTCATCTCGTCGGACCTGGCTGAGGCAGAATGGCGCGAGGCAGAGCTTTGCGAGGTTATTCGAGGGTCCGAACGAGACGATCATGGCCGGCGGGGATTCTATTGGTCTGTCCATAAGGGAGCCATACGGATGGTATACAATACTTGATGACCCCGGCACGGACAACTTCGTATATGGCGTGACCTCCGCGGTTGCGGATAATTCTGGCGCTATATGGGTTATTCACCAATGGTCAGGTTTCCTTCCTTCGGGCGCCAATCTTCTTCGAGTATCCCCCGAGGGCACACCCGAGCCTTACTCATCGTATATCCCTGGCGAGGTCCAGGACGTCTGTCTTACGACTTTCGGGGATGCGTGCGTCGTCACAAGTGACGGGATCCACATCTTCGATAGCTCTTCCTTCATATTCCTCGAGATTAGCGAGCTAGGTGCTGATGCCGAGATTCTGAATTCATTCGGAGACATCTCGGGCAATATCTGGCTTTGCGCGAGCACCGGGGGAGCGAATATCTTGATCAAGTATGCTCTTGGCAGCGGAGAGACCACAGTCTTTGACGAGACAACACCAGGGCTGCTCTACCCCATGGTTACCGATATGACCTGTGACTCCAAGGGGAATGTCTGGTTCGCGATGATGGACGGCGTGTGCCGGTTCGACGGCAACAACTTCACCTCGATACCCACAGTCTTCCACGTGACCTCGATTGACGCCGGTCCCGACGACATCATCTATTGTGGCAGCAACGGCGCGGGTCTCTACCGAATAGAGAATGGCGAGATACATGGCTACTCCGTTGGCAATTCGAGCCTGAGAAAGGGAGAATACTCCTTTGCCGTTGGTCTTGCGGACGGTGGGTTTATCCTGGCCGATCCATCGACGCATCAGCCCTTCGAGGGCTACGAGCAATTCGACGGTCGATTCTGGCAGGCAGTCGGAGCGGATGGGGAGCTGCCCGTCAAGGTCAAGGGTGTCTTCGAGGGTGCACATTTATGGGCGTGGGGCGATTCTGATGTCTATCTGAAGAACGGAGATGAGTGGGTCGATGTGACCGACGATGCACTTGCAGATGCCGGCGTGATACAGGGCGTATATGGTGGTGGCAACGGCCCTCTATTCTTGCTGACGAATCAGACGCTCTTCTATTTCGGAGACTCGGGTTGGCTTCAGGTTGAGGCTCCAGAGCCCCAGAGCACAGATGGCTATGCAGGTCTCATGATCGACAAGACGGGGATCATATACATCTTTGATAAGGGGCTGGGTCTCGAGGTCTGCGATTTGGCGGGGAATTGGTCCCGCCTCGATGAGTCGAATGTCCTTCCCGGGCCGCCAACTGCGGTGAATCTCGCGGACAACGGCGTAGTGAACGTGTGCGGGTATGACTCGGAGGACGGCGAGTATATGCTCGAGATCGATGGGCCGCTCAATACGATTCACTCATTCGCCGAGCACAACCAGCCGGCACAGGAGGTAACCGCAATCACGTATGACCTAGCCGGTAGAGTGTGGATGCTCGGCAGCGCCCCGGACAACTCCGCAAAAGCGGTTATTTTCGATCCTGTGGATGCGAGTTGGAGGGGCATCGATGAAGCGCTTGGCGTGTTGCCTCAAAACTCGAACGACAATAGAGCACTGCAGAATTGCATGTTCGACAGGTCTTTCTCCGAATATGGTACTCTCTGGTGGGCAGGCTCCGGTGGGCCCAAGCGAGTAAATTTCGCCCCGCAGTCGAGGGTCATAACCAACACTGACCTCTATGGTGTGCTCGATAATGTGAAGGTGGAAGTCCAATTCTCGAATTACGCCGGGAGCATAGCCGTAGATTGGTACTCCGCCCTCGAGGACGTATCGGGTGGTCGCATTTACTGGCTGCCGAATCTCGAGACCGGCGAGTCCTTCTGGACGGCAGAGGAGACTCCTGCTATCGCGAATCTGACCGTCCCGACTGATGTGTCCATGATGATCCAGTTCGAGCCGATAACGATACCTGCCGATTTCACCGACGGGCACTATCGCTGGCGTTCTGGATTCAAGAAGGCTGGCGGCGAGGAGTGGCTTGGGACGGGATTCCCCTCCTATGCAGAATTTTGCATTGTGAAGCCGCCGACGCCTTAGCCTACTCGACCTGCAGCGAATTTTCATTGTTTGGCCCCGGGGGCGTCATTCGGTGTCGTCCCCGGTCTGCATCTGGCGATGACACGTCGCGCCGACGGTTGACTCTCAAGGGACAATCAGTATCCTAAGGACTCTCCGTTTTTGGTTCTTCTTCTGTCCATAATTTAGGAGGAGCTCAGAATGCTGTCTTTCCCACTTATCATTCTGGTCCTGGTGGTGCTCTATTTCCTCAGTTGCATCAAGATCCTCAGCGAATATGAACGAGGTGTAATCTTCCGATTGGGGCGTCTCCTGGATCAACCGAAGGGCCCCGGGCTCATCTTCATATTCAAGCCAATCGACCGCATGGTCAGGGTTGATCTGAGGCTTGTGACAATGGATGTCCCTCCCCAGGACGTCATCACGAAGGACAATGTATCCGTGACGGTCAATGCTGTGGTGTATTTCAGAGTAATGGAGCCGACCAACGCCGTAGTGAAGGTCGAGGACTATCAATATGCGACATCTCAGCTTGCCCAGACCACGCTACGTAGCGTTCTTGGTGAATCGGACCTGGACCATCTGCTTTCCGACAGGGAAAGAATAAATACTGACCTTCAATCGATATTAGACACGGACACCGACCCGTGGGGCATCAAGGTCAGCAAGGTAGAGATCAAGCACGTTGATCTGCCTTCAGAGATGCGCCGCGTAATCGCGCGTCAGGCGGAGGCTGAGAGGGAGAGACGGGCGAAGGTCATTAATGCAGAGGGCGAGCTCCAGGCTTCGTCGAAACTGGCTGAGGCGGCAACGATCATCGGCAAGCATCCGATGGCGCTTCAGATGAGATATCTGCAGACGCTCTCCGAAGTAGCTGCGGAA
>JAFGIT010000014.1 GCA_016929465.1 Candidatus Coatesiibacteriota bacterium
CGACAGCAGCGAATATCATCAGGAATGGGATCACAGGCAGACTATACCGTATGAAGGCGAAAATAGGCAAGTGCATAATATAGAAGTAGGCCAATAGAAGAATTGGTATCATGGAGCGACTGATCCATGGTCCCCTGAACTTGATGAAGGCTAGAATTGACGCTGCGAACAGGAGTATATTAGCGACTACAATAAACACGCATGTTTCCTTTCCTGTTCGCCCGGACGAGTAGTAGAAGAAGTCGTGGCCGCCCGCCACCCCCATTGAGGTCCAGAAAATAAGAGTTCTGTGTGCCGCATTTTTCACAAATCGTATCGGATGGAATATTATCTCCTTGATGCCTTCGCGCATCAGGATCTGATTGCGTTCGAGGTCGCTCTTGCCCTCGAGCCTTACCGCCATCTCTGGGGGAACCATGGGGGCTGGGCCCCTACTCTCGTCCCAGGCGTAATTCGCCGCATAGACCTGTTCTCCTGCAAGGCTTCCTACTAGTTCGAAGTGTCCTAAAACTATGTAGTTTCGGGTCATCCACGGAACGACGAGGACTGCAAAGCCCAAGAGAAAGACCACACAAGGAGCAATCGCCTTTTTCAGCCGCTTTCGCTCAATAATCAATAGGGTAGCTATGAAAAAGAGTGGGAACAGGAATGTAGTCGGGCGACAGAGAGTCGCCAGTCCCAGAAATACTCCTGCCCATAGAAATCTCCAGTTCGACCCATCCTGCATCGCTATAGTTGCTGCTAATGCAAATACTATCACGAGGAATCCGAAGAGCGTCTCGTTCAGTAGTACCCCCACTTGAGACATAAAGGGCAAGTATAAGGAGTATAAAGCTGCGGCCATGATGGCCATTCTAGTGTCATGTGTAATCTTCAGAACCAGGAAGTAAAATAATAGCGCAGAGAGCATATCCAACAGAGTCTGCGAGAGATACACCACTCTCAATCTACGTCCGAAGACCTTATATATGGAGGCCAGGAACAAGGGATAGACAGGCGTCCTCGCGGCATCGGGAACCGCGACCTCGCCGATATCATGTCCGTCGGCGTCACGTTGGACCTCCATCCTACTGAATCCCCTTCCTGCGGCCAGGCTCTGAGCGATTTCGTCGTAATCCGAGGCCGCGGCGGCGTAGTCCTTTGGCGCCCACATGAAATAGGCAACTCTGAATGCGAAGCCCACGAAAAATATGACAAGTAGAAGCAGAACTCGGCTCTTCGTCCGGGTCAAATTTAGTTATTCTCCGCTAATGTAGGTCTCTAGATTGACTCAAGACGCAATTGACCAACACCATTCTTTGACTCAGCGCCCCGTTACCTGCGGCAGCCCAAGCTGATAAGATACGATGCAATTGTCCTCGCCGCATCAGGCCTTGCGAGGAGCGCACATCGTGCCCTGAGTTGTGCCCGCCTGGCATCATCCGTGACAAGTTTCATTAACATAGCATAGAGTGTCTGCCCATCAAGGTCTTTTTCCTCGATGACCATCGCCGCGCCATTCTCCTCAAACGAGCGTGCATTCGCCAGCTGTTCGTTGTTTGCCGCACCCTCCCAGGGCACTATGATCGCCGCCGGGCCCGCGGCCGCCAATTCCGAGAGGGTAATTGCACCGCCCCGGCAAATCGCGATGTCGGCGACGTAATATAGGCTATTGAGCTCTGCTATAAATGGCAGTGCAATGTATCTGAAGCTGAGATTATCTATCAGCGCCGCGTGCTCTTCAATGTAGGCATCATGGAATCTCTTCCCAACGCAGTGGAGTATTTGGATGCGTGATGACAGGTCTTTATTATCGGAGAGCATTTGTAGCATCTCTGCGACGGTCCGATTGATCAGCTCAGAGCCGAGACTTCCCCCGGCAGCAAGTATCAGAAGCTTGTCCTTTTCGAGCCCCAACTCTCCCATGAGCTTCAATCCGGTTTCTCTCGAGCCAGGTCTCAGCGGATTACCGGTTACGATGACATCCGCTCCGCTGCGGAAGAATTTGGTGGCCGGCTCCAGCCCTATATACACCACATTGGAGAGACGCCAGATGAGTTTATTCGCCAGTCCTGGCACCGCGTTGGCCTCGAGTATCGCTCTGGGGATGCGCATGATCCATCCCGCGGCGATGACAGGACCTGAGACGTAGCCTCCGGCGCCGAAAATGACATGCGGTCGAAATCGGCGAAGAGATCTCATCGCCTGTGACAATGGGCGCAGCGTCGCGAGTCTAAAGGCCGTGAGGAACTTGCCCCTCAAGGCTGAACAAGAGCGACCCCTGGGAAAGCCGGAGATGTCGATCACGTCGAATTCGAAGCCATGGTCAAGTATGATCTGCTCGTCGATCTTGCCGCGCGCGCCAATGAACAGGAACTTCGCGTCCGGCACCATCTGTCGGATAGCCTCTGCGACAGCAAGGCAGGGATAGACATGGCCGCCGGTTCCGCCGCTTGCAATCGCTATCCTGATGGGCTTTTCATCCACTGCAAAAGCTCCAGAGCCGATTCATCGTCCGATCTCACCTATGAATATCTCGAGTTTGACACCCGTGAAGTAGAATTCGAGTATCTGTTCACACGAGCGGCCGGCCCTCGCCATTCTGCAGGCGCCCTCCTGTGAAAGGCCCACCCCGTGTCCGTATCCCCTGCCTTCGAATTTGTAGCCCGACGGTGTGCGGCTTATCGCAAACATCGTGCTCCTCAGTCTCCTGCTTCCGAGGAGCATCCTGAGGTCAGTCCCCCGAACGAGTGCATTCCCCTTGCTGCCGCATAGAACAAGCCTACTCGCGCGTCCCGAACTATCCGGCCTCATTATAAGGATATCGCGAAGTTCGCCTATGTTATAGCCGGCCTTTTTGATCAGCTCTTCGCACTCATCGGTCGATATCTCGAAGGACCACTCACCGTATTCGCCGCCCGCGCTAAATGGGTCATCCTTTCCGGAGAGATAGGGGACTTCCTCTGTCCAGACGTCCCCTGCTGACGCAGTGTGTCCCCCGCTGGAGGCAGAAAAGCACGCATCGACAGGCTTGCCCTCGTGTATCAGCACGAGCCCAGCCGTCTCTTGTACAGCCTGAATTGTCAACGGGCTCTCGGTTGAGGCCCCCTTATAGACCTGTGACATGACTGAGTCACAGACTGGGGGAAAGGGTGCGTCTTCCGCGCAGACCCGGTGCAGAAGATAGCTTCTCGAGACGACGCTCTGGGCCTTGAGTGCTTCGAGTGTGGCGTAGCCCGGCATCTCGGCGCCGATAACGCTTGCCAGATACCAGCCGAGAGGAAGAACATTGATGACCTTCAGTCTCCCAGAATCGTTGGAGATCGTCACGTAGCCCCGATAGCGATTGCCGTCGATTGTCAGATACTCGCCGTTGGATC
>JAFGIT010000114.1 GCA_016929465.1 Candidatus Coatesiibacteriota bacterium
AGGAGGAGATTCTGCCTCTGCTATCTGGCGCGCGGATGATGGCAATTCCTTCCAGATACGAGGGATTCGGCCTGCCCGGGCTGGAAGCCATGGCGGCGGGAGTTCCAGTCATCTCCACGAAAATGGGCGCGCTCGAGGAGGTCTATGCGGACGCGGCGCTCTATTTCGAGTGCGGTAATGCGGAGGAACTCGCCGGCAAAATCCTGGAGCTGCACGACAATGGCGATCTACGCCGAAAGATGATTGAGGCTGGCCGGGCGAGAGCAGCTCAATTCACCTGGACCGAGACAGCCCAAAAGACGCTCGCCGTGTATCGCAAGGTCTGTGAGTCGAACCGATGACCCGCTACATCTATCAAAGACGCATCCTGAGAGTCCTGGCCGCATCATTCGACACGATATTCGGCGGCTTCTTCAGGCTCTTCAATCGATCCGCGCCATTAGACGCCAAAGAGATCCCTGAGAATCCGAAGATCGTGTTCATTCGACTCGACGGAATAGGTGACGTCCTCGCCTCGCTCAAAGCGGCTAGGGCGCTGAAGGCCCGATTCCCTGCTGGGCATCTATCGACGCTTGTCAGGAGGCAAGTCGCGGAGCTCATCGATGGCCTGGACTTCATCGATGAGGTGTTGACGACGGACATCGACCTCTATGTGTCGAAGCCGAGCATGCTGAAATCGATGCGATATACAAAGCAGATCTCAAGTCTTCTAAAAAAGACCGGGACGGATATCGCGATCGATCCGCGAGGCGATCCCCGCATCATCTGGGCGATGTGGCGTGCCCGAGTTCCTGTGCGTATAGGCGTGAATTCCGCCGGTGCGGGTTTCCTCCTGAGCGCCTCGGTCGATTATTTAAGGCAAACGCCTGAATTTGAGCACAACCTCCTCGTGGCAGCATTGCTGGGGGCAGAAGACGATGGCACTCCATTGAGCCTTAAACCAAATCAGAGCACATTTGCGGCGCTGAAGGAGCGCTTCGAAGGTCTAGATGAGCCCTTCTTCGTGGTGCATCCATCGGCATCGATGCCCTCGAAGATCTGGCCCAATGACCGATTTGCGGAGGTGATTGAGGTGATTGCAGAGAAGTACGGATTTCTCCCGGTCCTCATTGGCGGCAGCGACGCGGCTGAGATATACAATGCAATCTCCGAGCAATCCGAATCACGAATGCTAAATCTGACGGGCAAGACAAGCTTGAAGGAACTCGTCGCGCTTCTTTCCGAGGCGAAGCTATTCATAGGTAACGATTCGGGGCCGGCACACATCGCGGCCTACACGGGAATCCCCACTGTGATCATCTTCAGCGGCACGAATGACGCCGCAGTCTGGCGACCGCCGGGAGACAACGTGGCCGTCATCTCGCACGATGTCGATTGCGCCCCCTGCGAGCGGCGGGAGTGTCCTGAACCAAAGTGTCTATTGGAAATCAATACGGATGAGGTTGTTGAGGCGGCTAATAGCATCCTCGAATTGGCGAGGACTACTTGAAGCAACCGCAGCTATTCATCTAGGGTGTATACAATCTTCTCAAGCACGCTGAATAGGCGCTCGCAATGAGGAGCCGCTCTTCTCAGTTCGGATGGATTAAGCCTTTTTATTATTGAAAAAGCATGGGTCTTCTTATACTTGCCCTTTTCCGAATCACGCGTGGCCGCCTTAAGTTTGATTGGCAGCAGATTCTTGGGAATTTCCTCCAAGTTTCGCGCGTCATTGGTGGATAGGGCGGGGATATTAATATCAGGCAGACAACTCTCCTTGAATCCTGCTCCATAGAAATCTCGCAGATTCGCACGATCGACAATCAGCCAGGCCTCCATTGCTTGAACCATCAAATGTATACAGCGATCATCTTCCTCACGAACCTCTATTCCCCAATTGTCCCTACGGCTTTCATGAAGATGCTCCCAACATGAAGTCGCGACGGGGCCTTCTGAATCAATTAGGAGGATATGGATAGAGTCAGAATCAGAGACTTGCCCCCTTCTATAATGCCGGAATCCCTCGCCACGAGGCCCGCAGGAGACGCATTCTATTACTTTCTGTCTGTCTGGGCCTTTGATGCGTCTGAAGAAGCTCCCGAATCCCTCCCTTAGCGCCGCAGCATTCTGCGTCCCCTTTCGGTCTATTTTGTCTCCATCTTCTAGTCCGCCACCCTCGATATAAATGAATATTGTCCTCACCATCGGTTCCCGCCAATGACTCCCTTTCGCCAAAGCTCCCCAAGATAGAACTCCTTTAGCCACTCCTCGAGTTTGCTCGGTTCCAGCCTGCGTATAGCCGTACCTTTCGGCCCCTGCTCGCATACTAATACCGATCCCGGTGTGTCCGACAACGCCGAGACCAGAATATCAGAGTGCGTCGTTACGATGAGTTGCGTGCGCTTCGAGGCTTCGATTAGTAGATCTGCAACCTTTCCAATCACATCGGGATGAATTCCGAGCTCAGGCTCCTCCAAACAGATAAGCGGAGGAGGCTCAGGATGGCAAAGAAGGAGTAGCAGAAAGAGATATCGGAGAGTGCCATCGGAGAGCCTTGTGGATGGAATTATTCTGCCGCCCCATTCATGAATAAATAATTGAGAACCAGATGAGCTGGGGCGGATAGTAACACGCTCTATCCCTTCATATAAATCACACAGCGTCTTGTTGATGAGATTTTCGGTCTCCCTGCGATGGTCTAGCTCACTTAAGATCAACGCCAGATTGCTGGCGTCCCCCAATAGGAAGTCCGTCGGTAGGTCGTTCTTACCGGGTTGCCTGACTTGTGATTGCCGACCCGTACACCAATTGGTGTAAAAAGCTATCTCACTAAATCGCTTCGACAGATATGTAATCTCTGGATAGGAGTCAGGATCCTTGCGCTGGGACAAAACGGACTGCTCGGGACTCAAGTCTTCGCGCTGCAATTTTCGGCTACGATGATCGCCATCTTGAGCTCCCCCATCATCTGTAATCCTCACATTCAGCACGGGCAGGCCATTCTCATAGCGATAAAAGAAAAAAACTCTATCATAACCGGTTCTTGGCTTCTCGTTCTCGACAAACTCATCAACCAACTCAAGCCTATGGGAATTCACAGCCAGATTCAGTCCATATCGCAAAGCCATGTCCGACTTTGGATAGTAAAACAATCCCTCCAATTGTGCCGGTTCAAGACCTCCGCTTCCCTTCCACAGAAGGTCTTCTACGCCGCCCATCTGACGTACTGCTCCTGCTAGATCTCCCGAGGTCGCCCGTAAGAGTGATATCGCATCAATGAAGTTGGACTTCCCTGACGCATTCGGGCCTATCAGGACGTTCAGCGGCTGTAGCTCGATCTCCTCGCTTTCGGGGCCGAACGATAGGATGTTACGGAGGCGTATCGATTTGATGAAGTTGTTCATCGGCTGCTTCTTATTGCTCTCGGCCATTTCGTGCCTCCGTGCTGTGTGTACAACGCCCCAATTATTCAAACTCACTCAATGGTCGCTATTTTATGCCATCACGGCGCTTACTCAAGTGCGAAGTGTGATTTTGGGCTTGGGGGCTGTCTTAGAATTCTACCTGTCCATCAGCTCCCGCGTTGCTATTTTCGCGGTGCGAGGCAATTCGGCTTCGATTGTGCAGCTCTTGGTGACGATATTCACCGGTCGAAGCGCGCTGACATCAATCAGTTTGAGGACCAGGACAAATTCCCCATCGCGCCTTTCTGCACTGGCAAGCACGAGATACGGCACGTTCAGACTGGTTCCGAGCTCTGCCCAGCAATCGGGGGAATCGCACTCGATGCCCAGCGGCCCCTCGCCCTGCTCCTGCTCGATATAATGGACGACAGCCAGACCTGCGTCGGAAGATAGCGAGCACTCTATTTCATCCGACATCAGGTCCGCGACTGCCTCGCTGATGTCATTCTGCTCAATCCAGATGAGGGCAGTCCTGCTATAGAATAATCTCCCGGCGCTCAGACAGATCCTCGCCTGTTCGAGCCGCTCCCAATATTCGGTATTCTTCCGCGATAGGGCATCGTGAATCATCACGGCAAAGGTCTCGATCTCCGGTTTTAGGAACTCCGCGAGTGGTTGCAGTCTGGCATAGCTCTCATAGCGCGGATACCTCTCCTCAAAAGGCGGAGGCGTCTCCTCGCAAAAGATCCATTTAGATGTTGTGCCGGAAATCCTTTGAACCGCGATAGTCTCCCCGGCGATGTCTTTGCACTCCAGAGTCACGTCCAAGACATAGCGTCCATCCGCATAGGGCCCCGCGAAAATCAGTTCACCCGGAATGACACCGAGGCCAAACAGCGAGTAATGCCCAATAGCAGACGTCTTGTTTATGGTCCCAGCAATGCGAAATAGGGCATCGGATTGGTCAAAGCGATAGTCCTGCTCGATGAATTTGAACAGCCCTCTCTCGGCAAGATGCCGTCTGACCATTGTCCTGTATTGCTCTCGCAGCTTGGGCCATGTGGGGCAGTCGGGGTCTTCAGGGCATACGCCCTCCTTCGGTTCGTCTCTGTAGAATTGAGGGTATTCATAGCTGGAATACGGCACGAGCCAGAGCCTGAACAGCCCCGAATAATGGTCTTCGCCTGCTCTGTCATCGATGAATTCGTCAACGAAGGCGAGCGGCATGGAGGGGGGGTTATCAATCGATAGGTCACCCGGTGATGGATCGTAGTATATGTTTTTGACGGCAAGGTGTGCGCACCCAGTCAAGCACAGGAAAGCGACCAACAGGGCGAGTGGCCCAAGAGCTGAACAACCCGAGCGTTGCCTCATCTGGATCTGCCTCCTTAGATGTCGATTGGGCTGAGAATCCCCTGGACTGAAATACCGCGCATAACGATCTCGGTCTATTGTTAATTCAGGCGAAGTATTGCAGCTAATCGTCCTTATCCTCTGCCTCATCCTCCACAGCCCCCTCATCTTGGCCCTCCTCATCTTCGTCCTCCTCATCTTCGTCCACGGACGGTTCGGGCTCTATCATCAGCCTCTTGGCAGCCGTTCGGGCAGTTGGGAGCAGGGAGAGCTCCGTCACGCAGTCTTCTGTCACGGTCTTCTCGATCTCCAAGGTTTCAGTGTCAACGAGGTTGAGAACCAGCTGATAGGATTTGCCTGACATCTCCATTCTGACGAGGACTATGCTCTGAACATCGAGCTTATTGGAGACATCCTGCCAACAGTCGGCGGCAAAGCAGTCGGTCAGGACCTCATCCGAGTGGATCGCCGTGAGCATATCCCTTCGGCTAAGAACGTCGCTTTCGCATTCGCTTCTGAGCGTATCCCGAATAGCGTCCGTGATCGAATTTGCGGTCTCTCGCTCGACGTCTCTCGTCTTTAGCTCCATCACAGCGAGGCGAGAGGTCTGTCTTTTCTCGGCGACCTTTGCATCTCTGGCCTCTATCAACTGCTCCCAGTAATTCGCATCCCGCTTTTCGAGCTCCTCGTAAACACTCTTCGCGAATTCCTCTATTTGGGGGGAGATGAGATTAGCAATCAGATCGAGCCGAGTGCATTCACCATTGCCCAAGGCAGTGAGAGCATTCTTGCGCCACTTCTTGGTCTCACCTGAGATGTCTTTTATGGAAATGAATTCCCCTAGCACATCACGACACTCAATTGTCATATCGACATCGAATCCGCCGTTTGCGTAGCTGAATAACC
>JAFGIT010000115.1 GCA_016929465.1 Candidatus Coatesiibacteriota bacterium
ATATTGGATCGTCGATCCATCAGTTGAGGTCGTAACGCTGAAGCTGACGCTCTGCCCGTTGACAAGGAGGTCAACCGAATCGATGTCGATGTCGCCGTCGTAGTCATAGAGCCGGATCGATATCTGCCCGACCCTCGACACGCCCGTGTCACCATCCTCGGGTGTCGTCTGCGTCACGAAAGGTGCGGAATGGAGCAGTGAGAGATAGGCGACGACGTATCCGTCCTGGTTCGCGACGGCCAAATCGGCCGAGCCGTTTCCATCTATGTCTCCGCACAGCATGGACGTTGAATTCGCAGCGTCCTCGGATGTCCATGAGGGTGACTTCTCGATCGACCCGTTGGAATTCGAATAGACTGCATTGACCTGGGACCTGAACGTTGCGACGGCTATGTCCGGATACCCGTCCTCAGCGAAGTCAGACCATCTAATTGAGCGTGTTGCGCTGGACTCGTTCGAGGTCCAGACCGCAGCCTCGCCAAAGTCGCCATCGACGTTGGCAAAGACCTGGTCCTGTGCATCGAGGTTGCCGACGAGGAGGTCGAGGTCGCCGTCAGCGTCATAATCGCCGAAGTCGAGTGAATATGTCGATAGCCAGTCTGGGGAAGTCCAGACTGCCTCATCCTCAGGAAGCCCATCGCTTATTCGGTAGATGCGGTTCTGGCCGATGTTGCCGACGGCGAGGTAGTATTCTCCGTCGCCATCTAGTTCGGCGATCGCAGCCGCTCTCGTCTCGATGCGATTCGGGGACAGCCAATAGGGCTCAGAGGTCAGAGTCCCTCCTTCGTTGGCATAGATGACGTTCTCCCCGGTACCCCCGCAGAAGATGTCGATATACCCGTCGCCGTCGAAGTCGAAGGGCAGCACGACGTTTGTCCATCGGCTATCCGATGAGTTCCAGTCTGCAGTTCTCGAAAGGCCTCCCTGCGAGTTGCTGTAGAGGCGATTGTTCTGTTCTATCGAATTGCCGACGAACAGGTCGGGCAGACTCGAGGAGATATTGGCCAGCGCTACTGAGAGCGTGTAATCGCTTTCGCTCGACTGCCAAGTGGTGTATTCGGTGAAGTCTCCCAGGACGTTCACATAGACCATGTTGGGTTCGTTATAGCAGCCGACGATGATGTCGAGCATCCCATCCCCGTTCATGTCCGCCATGTCAAGAGATTGCGCCTTGAGGACGTCGGGCGTAAGAAAGACGGGGTCGGCCGAAAGCGGCGTCATGGCAGCATCGACCGTCGTGCTGATTGCCATCAAAGATAGCGAAACGATGAGCGCTGAGGCTCTGAATCTCCATTTATTAAACATTCGCTGAGACTCCAAATTCCTTATGGATTGCTAAGATTGCCAGGAATTATGCTGATCGTTTTCAGATCATTCCGTAACGCCTTATGACGTCAAGCAGTTTCTGCTTATTTGCCGGCTGCATCTCGACCAGCGGAAGACGCAGCTCACCAGAACAGCGGCCAATTGCCTCCAGCGCGGTCTTGACAGGCCCAGGATTCGTCTCAATGAAGCAGGCGTTTATCACCTCGGATATCTCTATCTGTATTCTAGCCGCCTTGGCCAGGTCGCCCTCGAAGAATAGCTGACACATCTCAGCCATCTCCTTGGCCAGGATATTGGCGCTGGCGGAGATGACGCCGCTCCCCCCGATCGAGAGGATGGGGACCACCATCAAATCCTCGCCAGAGAGAATGAACAGCCTGTCTCCGCAGAGCCTGCGGATCTCCAGGACCTGCCTCATATCCCCGCTCGACTCCTTAACACCGACAATGTTCGGCACGTCGCAAAGCGCCTCGAGGGTAGATGGCAGCAGGTTGACAGCGGTTCTTCCGGGGATGTTATAGATGATAACGGGTAGGCGTGTGCTGGATGCTATCTTCGTGAAATGCGCAATGTGGCCTGCCTGCGTTGGCTTATTGTAGTAGCAGGAGATCGCGAGCACTCCGTCGATGCCTATTTCCTCGCATATACGCGCATTCTCGATCGCGACTCTCGTGTCATTGGAGCCTATTCCGGCGATTATGGGGATCCTGCCATCGATCTCGCCCTTAACAAAGGTGATTATCTCGCGATACTCGTCGCGCGTAAGTGTTGCACTCTCGCCGGTCGTCCCGCACAAGAGAATACCGTCGGTGCCAGACTCCAGGTGATAATCCAGCAATTTGGCATAGTCGTTGAACGCGACCTTGCCATTCCTAAATGGTGTAACCAACGCGACATAAGAACCTTTGAACATTATCCCTATACCCTCCGAGTCTTTGAATTGCTGAGTCTCACGAGCCTGTGCCCATACAATAACAACATTAATCTACCCTCTGTCGTTTCGATGATGTTATTCCAGGATTTGATGAACGGCAAGGCTGCAATCCTGAATTCAAGGCCGAAGGAGGTAACCGATAAATGAAAGAATCAGACAGCCGCTATTCCAGGTGACGTGAAGCAAGATACACCAGCGCAGCCGGTTAGTCCTCAACAGCAGCCAACAGAGTATCACCCCAATAAGGAAGCTCGAGATGAATTGGTGGATATTAAGCTCATCTAACGCTGTCTGGTGGAGGTAGGAGAAGATAACGCTGCTCCCAATGACGGCAGACCACCGCCCGGAAAGCCTGAGTAAGAGCATGAAAAGGACGCCCCTTGAGAGGAGCTCCTCTGCAGCAGGGGCCAACAGACATGGTCCGATCGTTCCCAGCACAACACCCAAGCTTATGCCGCCGCCTCCCATTAGGGGCTCAATGACATCTCTCCAGAAATGACCTGCTCCCGGCAGATTCGGCTCACATAACTGGGGCGGCAGGAAGATGAATAGAAGCCTCAGGAGCGTTGTGCCGAGCAAAGCCATGATGAAGAACAACCCGGTCTCGAGCACGGACCTTCCGACGTCGACGGCCTCGCCCAAGTAATTGCAGAGAAGACGAAGATCGCGCCTGAAGATAAGAACAATACCCAAGAGAATGAACATTTGCTTGGCTGCGGCTTGTCCGGGAAGCAAGTGCACTGAATTGAGTGCCAGGTGGACCGGCGCATCGGCAGGCCCATCTCCTGCCGCAAGAGCGATCAGCTTTGCCACACCGGCAACCAGCAAATAGAATATGGCAATCTTGACCGACATCCAGATCACCCTACGGCAAGCCGGGCTACTGTAATGCAGGTGTTCGCTCGTTTTGGCCTTCATGGGACTAGATAGGAAAGAACAAGTATGGCAAGAATGGCTATGCCGGTGTTCCACAGTGAATGAAGGACGAAGCACCAGAAAAGACGACGCGTGAAGAGCAGGACCAGGCAAAGAGCGATTCCGCTGGCGACGTGAACTGAGAGAACCATATAATTGATCCTCTCTATTCCGATCTGATGCAATCCCGCGAAGATGAGGCTGGAAAGGAATACTGCCGGCAGCTTGCCGGTGAATTTAAGCAACAACGCAAATAGGCCGCCTCTAAATACCATCTCCTCCATTGCCGGAGCGGCTATACACGCGATAAGCAACGCCAGCGATGAGTTGAAGTCGATCTCTCCCCTCTCGACTATCGGCATGATGACTTTCTCAAAGATCTGCTTGGCCGTACGCGGGTGTGCGCTGCTGAGGTGCCGTGGCAGCCAAAAATAAAACGAAAGCGTGATTGCCGTACTCAGAAGTATCTCCGCAAGCAGAATGAGGATTACGAAGCGGATCGATATCAGCCATTTCCTCGCCTCCCCAAGGTGCTTTCCGAGCAGACGCGCTTCTCGTCTGAAAAGCACATACGTGACCGGCAGCATTACAGTCAACATGACGACATTGCCGGATATTTTTAGAGTATCGATGTCAGCCCAATTTCCCGTGCCGAGGGCTTCTCCGAGCATCCAGTAGAGCCCGGTGAAGGTTGCCAGCTTGGCGATCTGGGTCAGAGCGAAGCGGCTCTTCCTTCCTATTGGGCCTCCGGCCGGAATTGGTGCACGCGATTCATCAGCCCCGTTCAAGCCCTTCCCGCCTGAGCGTCTGCCTGCATCGCCTCGAGTAATTCCACTAGCTTATCCCCGGCCTCTATGCTCGATATTCCGTATTCACCGAGGGCGTCATGGGCGCATTCGGAGTATGAACTCCCATCGGGGGAGAGCTCCTCGATTGACTCCAACATGTCCGTTATCAGTGCGATGCGTTGTGGCATGAATGGATCGGCACACATTGCCTGAAGGACCCTATACTGCCAATTCGACCTGAGCTTCTTCCAACGCTCAACAGCCATCTCTGCCCTATATCGTGCGCTCGTATGGTTATCCGCCATTCATTCCTCCCCTGCTGATATCATGGATTTGATGCGATTCAATCGCATATATATCACCCATCGTATCAGCAACGCAGTCCCCTGTCTCAGTTTTTCTCGGGGCGGAATCCGACATCCCCCAAGAAAGCCACGGCTCGTTAGGATTGCCTGAATTGGCTAGGGACGGCGTTGTAGTTTGAATCTGGCTTTCAGGTGAAATCGTGGAACGAATCGCAATAATCGCCAATTCATAGTGCTTGACTGGCTGGAGTACATGAGCTATAGTTGTGTTCAATTATGCTGCTGAGAGAGGGTTTTGGATATCCTATTAACTTCTTGCTCAAAAGGAGGTGACAGCACGTGAATTTTGACCTGCAATTCAGCACGGTTGAAGAGGGCCTATTCAACACCGTCATCATGCTTTTCATCATGATGCTCTGGTCTTCAGTGACTATCGCATTGGGCCTTACGATCTATGGTATTATTCGAGACGTCTGGAGAGGCAAGAAAAAGGACGAGGAAGATAAGATAGTCTGACCCTCGGGGCGCCTCAGCCATTGCTCTTGCCCGACGCTAGTCAGATTTGAGGTCTGTCAATCCGGCAGGCCAATGGTCTTCTGTCTCATGTCGTCTGTGAATTCGCAGGCTTTTTTGCTGCCTAAAGCAGGCAGATGAGCAGTGACTTGCGAATAGAGAAGATGCACCGTTGTTGCAGAGGAACAATTTGATTGACGTATGTGGGCTTCCAGTTTCAGAGCTGAGGAGCCGATTGGTTGCTGGAGATATTTCGGCCATTGAGGCCACGGAATCGTACTTGGCGAAGGCCCGTGAAGGACAGCCTGCGCTGAATGCGTTCATCTCGATAGACAATGAGGGGGCTCTGGCCCGTGCTGGGGCCCTCGATTCCCTGCGCGTCGAAGCCCGCTCCCGAATGCGCTTGTTTGGCATCCCAATCGCCGTCAAGGACAACATCTGTGTTAAGGGCGGCAAAGCCACATGTGGCTCACGCATACTTAATAGCTTCATCAGCCCATACAGCGCCACGGTAACCGAGAAGCTCTTATCCGAAGGCGCTGTGATCATCGGGAAGACCAACCTCGATGAATTCGCAATGGGATCATCGACGGAGACCTCTTACTGGGGAGTCACGAGGAATCCCCTGAACCTGAGCCGCTCCCCGGGCGGATCGAGCGGCGGATCGACCGCCGCAGTCGCCGCAGGCCTGGCCCCGTGCGCTCTGGGTACAGATACAGGAGGCTCTATCCGGCAACCGTCATCGTTCTGCGGAGTCGTGGGTGCAAAGCCGACTTATGGCAGAGTATCCCGATACGGCCTTGTGGCCTTTGCTCCGTCATTCGACCAGATCGGCCCTATTGCGAGAAATGTGGAAGATGCTGCGATTGTCCTCGAAGCCATCGCGGGGTATGACCCAAGAGACTCAACCTCGGTCAATTGCCCCGTTCCGAATTACTCCAATTCGCTTGAACGTGACATCTCCGGCGCCAGGATCGGCGCGATAAGGGAGCATATAGAAGGTGAACTCACGAGACCGGTAAGAGATGCGATGGATGCAGCACTAAAGGCACTCCAGTCGCAGGGAGCGGAGATTGTCCCGGTCTCATTGCCGCACCTGGACTACTCGGTCGCCATCTATTACATCCTGAGCACTGCGGAGACCAGCTCTAATTTGCTGAGATTCGATGGCGTCAGATATGGGCATCGCTCGTCGAATTACTCTGACCTCTCGAGCATGTATCGCGCTACACGTGAGGAGGGTTTTGGAGCAGAGGTCAAGCGGAGGATTGCCCTGGGCACTTTTGTTCTCAGTACTGGATACTATGATGCATACTATCTCAAGGCGCAGAAGGCACGAACGCTTATTATTGATGACATCAGGCGTGCGTTCGGCGAGGTGGACTATCTGATCGGCCCGACGAGCCCCCAGCAAGCGTTCGAGATTGGCGAAAGAGCCGATGATCCGCTGATGATGTACCTTTCGGACATCTTCACCATTCCGGCGAATCTCGCAGGCATTCCAGCCATATCGCTGCCCTTCGGCAGCACGGATGAACTGCCGGTCGGAGTACAGATCATGGCAAAGCCGTATGAGGAGGCGGGGATGCTCAATATTGCCCGAGCCCTTGAGAGAGCAGACAATCACGCGCCAGGGAGGTAGCGTTTTGGCGGAAAAGGTAAATAACAGGAAGATTAGGGATAGTAAGAAGACACCCGATAAGAAGCGGCGCCGACGAAGCATGGTTCTTCCGGTTCTGCCGCTCAGGGATGCTGTCCTATTCCCTCACACCGTCATGCCCCTCCTAGTGGGTCGAAAGAGAAGCGTCAAGCTCGTCTCTGACACCCGCGAGGAGAAGGATGTGATCGTGGTGGTGACACAGAAGGACGCATCGACGAACAATCCCACTGAGGAGGACCTGTACACGGTCGGCACAGCTTGCACGATCGCGAAGAAGCTGGAGATGCCCGATCAGAACGCCAAACTGATAGTCCAGGGGCTGCATCGAGTCATAATCAAGTCGATGGAGACAGATTCACCTTATTTCAGGGCCAGAGTCATTCCGTCTCCCGACGAAGAGTCCGATACCGTAGGTGGACAGGCGCTCAGAGAGAACATCCTCGAGCAATTCCAGAAACTGGTTGAGACATCTCGCTATCTCTCCGAGGAGATGTATATAGCCGCGACCAACGTCAAGGAGCTGGGCCGGCTCTGTGATTTCGTGGCGTTTCACATGCGAGTTAGCGCCGACGAGGCACAGGACCTTCTTTCGACCTTCGACGTCGAGAAGCGGGCGACCAAGGTCGTCGGGTATCTGAACCGCGACATGCAGGTGCTGGAGCTCAGCTCGAAGATACAATCTCAGGCGAAGAGCGAGATAGAGAAATCACAGCGTGAGTATTTCTTGAGGCAGCAGCTCAAGGCGATTCAAGGAGAACTCGGTGAGACTGACGACAAGTCGCACGAGATAGAAGACCTATACACCCAGATCACCGAGGCGGGAATGCCGCCTGAGGCGAAACTCGCCGCCGAGAAGGAAGTCGAGAGGCTCAGCATTATCCCTCCGGCTGCGGCCGAATATAGCGTGATAAGGACGTACGTCGATTGGCTGATAGCTCTTCCCTGGAGCAAATGCACCACCGACAGCCTCGATCTGAAGAGGGCTCAGCGAATACTCGATGAAGACCATTACGACCTTGTCCAGGTCAAGGAGCGAATCCTGGAATTCCTCGCGGTCCGAAGCCTAAAAAAGGACCTCAAAAGCCCTATTCTATGCTTCGTGGGGCCACCGGGTGTGGGGAAGACCTCCCTCGGCAAGTCAATAGCCCGTTCGATGGGGCGCAAATTCGCGAGGGTGTCTCTCGGTGGAATGAGGGATGAGGCCGAGATAAGGGGCCATCGGCGGACCTATGTCGGTGCGCTGCCGGGCCGGATCATTCAGGAAGTGAAACGAGTCGGTTCGAACAATCCCGTATTCATTCTCGATGAGGTCGATAAAATCGGTGCTGACTTCCACGGAGATCCAGCGTCAGCATTGCTCGAAGTGCTCGATCCCGAGATGAATGACACCTTTGCAGACCACTACATCGAGGTGCCGTTCGACCTCTCGAAAGTCATGTTCATAACAACTGCGAATGTCCTCGATCCTATCCCCCCGCCATTGAGGGACAGAATGGAGGTCATCGAACTGCCAGGCTATCTCGATGAGGAG
>JAFGIT010000116.1 GCA_016929465.1 Candidatus Coatesiibacteriota bacterium
AGCCGATGGGCCTGCTTTACATTGCATCAGTCCTGAGGGAGCGTTACCCGGGAAGATTCGACTTCAAGCTCATCCACACCGGCTTCAAGGAAAACACTCTGCCGCGAATCACAGAGATCGCCGCGGACTACCGGCCGGACTACGTATTTGTCAGTTCATTGACACCGGAAGCAGAACTCACCCACGCAAGCGTAAGGGCTATCAAGTCGGTGTTGCCGGACTGCAAGTCGGTGATAGGCGGTCCTTATGCGACGACCTCAACTGAGAAGGCCCTCTCGGATCCGAATTTCGAAGTCGCCGTTCTCGGCGAGGGGGAGGCCACCGCTGTCGAACTCATGGATTGTCTCGAGAGCAATGCCTCAATAAGCAACATTCATGGCCTGGCATTCATGAGCGGGGGAGAACTCCGAATCACGGAACCACGCGGATACATCGAGGACCTCGATTCGATCCCATTCCCTGCATGGGACCTTGTGGACTTTGGCCATTTTGACAAGTACCCGCCAATGTCGGTTACGCTAAAAGGCAAGCGCTACGCCGGTGCTATAACCAGCAGGGGATGCCCGTATAGTTGTCTCTATTGCCACAAGATGCATGGCAAGCGCTTTCGGGCGAGGTCTCCGGAGAATGTAGTCGATGAGATCGAGCTCCTTAACCGGGACTATGCTGTCGATGAAATACAGATACTGGACGATATATGCAACCTGGACCTGGAGCGCATGATTAGCATATGCAAGGGCATCGTCGAGAGAAACTTGAGGATCCATATAGCATTTCCAGATGGGATGCGCGCGGATGTTATGACTCCCGAACTCGTGCACTGGCTTAAGAGAGCGGGTGCATATAAAATCCACTATGCCCCGGAGACGCGGTCCGAGAGACTTCAGAAGCGGCTGGGGAAGCATGTGAAATTCGACAGGATGGACGAAATCGTCGCCGAGACGGCAAAGCAGAGAATTTTAACGGCAGCGTTCTTCATGCTCGGATTCCCGTCAGAGACGCTCGAGGAACTGAGGAGGACCGTTGATTACGCAGTCAATATGCCATTTGACCTGGCCTCGTTCTTCCGAGTTGTCCCCTATCCGAATACTGCACTGAGAGAGTGGGCCATCGAAGAGGGGGCTAGCTTCAATGACGAGTTTGAGGGTCACTATAGCGCCTATCATTTTTTCTCGAACATATCTGCCTCGAAGGAACTGACTGCGGAGCAGATAGCGCGGGAGACCCTTTCGGCATATTTGCGGTTCTACACCAGGCCCAAACGGCTTATACGGCTGTTCTGGCTCTATCCCAACCGATGGCGATTGATAAGAAACCTATTTAGGCTCTTCTCGGATTGCCTGAGGCCTCTAATGAGAATTCCGGGGAGCGGCCAGACGGAATACATGCAGGGGCTCTGAGAATGGACTCATCTCTCATCTCGATCATACGACCTATCGCCCGTCTGCTGGCTTTCTCCCGCAAGGGGATAAAGGAGCTAGGGCTTGTGGTCCTGTATTTCGGCGTCATAGGGCCGCTCACGATATTCGTGCGTAGGCGCGACGACCCATTCAGAAGTGGGCGCTCAACCTGGCGAGAGGTCCATGAGGGTGGTTCGGACATTGGCCATCATTCGAGCAAACTATAGGAGCAAAAATGAGGAAGAACTCTCTCTTCCATGATATGTGGCGCCTTTTCAGGGAGAGCAGGTTCCCATACTCGCTCTTTTTCTTCTGAGCGGCAATTTTCGGCTTCCTGGTTCAGGAAAGGAAAGAGATGCCTTGGATTCAGCCCTACTTCTACGCGCATTTTTGACCGTGGGGCGCAGGATTGTTCCACGGATTTCGGGTAGGTCGAGGAGTTTTCTGTCAGCCCACCCATGCGGACGGACAGGGATTGCCAGGACGGCTGGCTGCGGCCGTCTTCGTTCGAGGCATTCTAATGGCGGCTGAGATTCCATGCCCTACAAGCGATAAAATCGGCGCCAGGGTGCGGCGATTCTATGAAGAGGTCCCGTTTCCGGATGTCCCTCTAAAGAGGCTATCGAGTCTCGATGAGCTCGAGACGAGATGCGGCGTTTATGCCAAGGCACTCAACAGGGAGATACCGGATTCTGCTCGGATCATCGACGTCGGCTGCGGAACCGGTCAGCTCGCTTGTTTCCTCGGGCAGCGGCCGGGACGGCTCATCGTGGGCGTGGATTTCAGCCTTGCTTCGCTCGAGCAGGGGATCCAACTCGCAAGTTCTATCGGCCTCGACAATGTCCATTTTATCCAGGCAGACCTCTTCAATCTGCCCTTTAGGGGCGCCGCTTTCGACTATGCCCTCTGCCATGGAGTGCTCCACCATACGGATGATGCGCCTGGCGGCCTGGCCGAACTCGGTCGAGTTCTCGAGATTGGCGGATTCGCTTCCATTGGCCTCTATAATTCGTGGGGAAGGCTTCAGCACAGGATGAGGAGGGCTATCAGGCGGATGACGCACGGAAAAAAGGATGTCGCGCCAAAGGAATTCTACAGGAAGGATGCGGCGAGCGCAGAATCGGGCACTCTGGCGAGCTGGTTCAGGGACCAGTTCGAGCACCCGCATGAGGCCCCCCTCAGCATCGGCCGCGCCGAGATCTGGTCGGCTTGGGCAGGACTTCACCCCTTCAGGGTCCTGCCGGGTCCTTTTTCGAGAGGACTCGGTAACGGTGCGAGACTCTTTCCGCCAGGCAATTCGGGGCCGCAATTCGGCCGGTCCATCCGCAATCTGGTCTCCCAGTCGGTGTGGGCAATCAAGCCGCGTGAGTCAGGCTACTTCATATTGATATGTAAGAAAGGGCAGCCGCGATGAAGGTTCTGGGTATTTCCATGCACTATCACGACTCCGCCGCTTGCCTCTATGATGGGGAGAGCATATTCGCCGCCTGCGAAGAGCGATTCACGCGCAAGAAGCACGACCCAAGGCTTCCGGTCAACGCCGTTGGCTTTTGCCTAAGAGAGCGGGGGATTATAGGCGAACAACTTGACTGGGTGGCATACCATGAGAGACCATTGCGCAGGTTCAAGAGGATCATATCAGATGGTTACAGGACCTTTCCGCGTTCTTATGGACTCTTTCGCAAGGCTATACCCGTCTGGTTGGGGCAAAAGCGGGCCCCGGAATCATTGCTGTCAGCAGAATTGTGCACCGACCTCCCGTCGATTTTCGTAGGCCATCATCTCTCACACGCCGCGAGCGCATACTTCGCCTCTCCATTCGAGGAGGCCGCGATACTGACGGCCGACGCCGTGGGGGAGGCCTTGACTACAAGCTGGGGGCTTGGCACTGGCTCCAGGATCGAGCTCAAGGGCGGGATAGAATTCCCGCATTCGCTTGGCATGTTTTACAGCGCACTGACGCATCTTTTGGGATTCGAAGTCATGGAGGGCGAGGGCAAGATAATGGGCCTTGCTGCGTATGGCGAGCCCCGCTTTGACAAGGAAGTCAGAGAGCTGATCCGAGTGAATGAGGATGGGAGCTTCGCCCTGAACATGAAGTATTTCTGCTTCGACCGAAGCCTCAAGATGTCCACCCCCGCCCTGGAAAGGCTCTTGTTCCCGGCTCGAAGCCCAGAAGAGCCCATAGAGGAAAAACACAAGGACCTCGCCGCGTCTCTCCAGAAGACGCTCGAGGAGATTCTGCTCAGAATATGCCGTCAAATAAGGAAGGAGACGAATCGAGAGAATATCTGCATAGCCGGAGGGATCGGCCTTAATTCCTGCTCCAACGGTCGCATTCTCCGAGAGGGGCCCTTCGAGAATATATTTGTTCAGCCAGCCGCCGGCGATGCCGGCTGCTCACTCGGAGCGGCGCTTTACGCATCTTGCCAGCTGCTGGGAGTGAAGCGCCCGATGCCGATGTCCTCTGACCGACTCGGCCCCTCCTTCAAGTGCGATGCTATAGCGAGATTCCTCGATGTCAGAAAGGTCGCATACAGGAAGCTCGACGGGGACGACCTGGTCGACTCCGTCGCGAGGCTCATAGCCGATGGGAAGATCGTTGGGTGGTTCCAGGGACGAATGGAGTTCGGGCCAAGGGCGCTAGGCGGCCGCAGCATTCTGGCGAATCCGCTTCTCCCTGATATCAAATCCAGGGTGAATTCGAAGGTGAAATTCCGCGAGGCATTCCGGCCGTTCGGTGCCTCCGTCCCCGAAGAGGATGTGCATCGGTATTTCGCCTGCGATAGGCCGAGTCCCTTTATGATGTTCGTCGTGGATGTCAGGCCGGAGCATCATAGAAGCCTTTCCGGGATAACACACGTGGATGGGACCTGCCGCATCCAGACGGTCTCGAGGGAGTATGATGAGCGGTATCATGCAATTCTCAGGAGGTTCGGGGAGCTGACCGGATACCCCGTCGTTTTGAATACTTCGTTCAACATCAAGGGTGATCCAATCGTCTGTTCGCCGAATGACGCGCTCGAGTGCTTCCTGAAGACCGGAATAGATGCTCTGGTCATGGAAGACCTTCTGCTGGAAAAAGAACGCTGAGGCACTCGTGCACTCTGGGCTCCGCAATCTCTGTATATTTCGACGAAGAAGCCCATTGAGATGGGGATTCAAGGAGCTCATACGCAACCAGTGGAGAGTTTATATCATACGAGCCCTCGTCCTGGTTGCATTGATCTGGCTCCTATATCCGTTCTGTTGGCCCTGGATTGCGCTGGTCGCGCTGGAGGTCCTTCTCTGGGCGATGACATATAAGACCCGCGCCCATGAATCGAGCATCTTCAGACTGGCCGGTGATGAGCGGCTATTCGAGTTCGTGCCGTGCATTAAGTATCGCTATTACTATCCCGCCCTCAATCTGTGGGGGACCGACAGAGAGGTCCCAGTTTCGGTCGGCTCAGACGGCATGCGAGTTCCAGAAAACGGCAGCAGGATTATATCTGAAGAGAATAGGCTCTTGGTGCTCGGTGACTCCGCCACATTCGGCGAGGGGGTGTCGTTCTACGAGGCATATCCATTCATTATGGAGCGTGCACTCAATAGGCAGCTCGACGCGGAGGAGCACTTCTCGGTACTGAATGCAGCCGTGCCCGGATACAACACGATGCAGTCAGTGGTTGCTTTGCGCAAACGGATAGCCCAAATAAAGCCGGCCGCGGTGATACTGGGAGTGACACTCGAGGATACTCTCCCGTGGGGAAGGATAAAGATAGGTGACGATGGCGAGATGATGCGTCTGGATGCTCCTTTCAGGCATAGATTGCGGGAGACGCTGAAGCGTTGCTCCTATATTTTGTACCATTTCAGCCAGGTCTATCGGTTTCTTAGGATCGATGATTATACCAGGAGCACGTTCGATGACGGTTTTGGAGGCTTCCGCAGATGGCGGCAGGCGATTGCAGATATGGCAGATATCTGCAGCAAGCACGGTGCGTTGGCGATCGTCGTAATCGTCCCGGGTCTATGGAAGCTCGAGAGCGGCTATCCCTGGAAGGACATCCACGCTCGCATAAGGTCGGTGTGCGAGGGCGAGGGGATATATGTGATCGATCCGCTTTCAGCGGTGGAAGGGATGAAAAGCAAGACACTCTGGATTCATCCCGTGGATCTACACCCGAATGCGGAGGCGCATCAACTCATCGGGGAGGCAGTCGCGCGCGAACTGGGACCCATCTTGGAAGTCAGAGTGCAGTCTGGCCTTCCGAGAGCTGGGTGCGAGCCGTGATGAAGGTCCTTTTGGTTGCCGATGAGGGCTATTTGGGTGGCGCGGAAATTTCCACATCGAGGCTGTTGGCAGCGCTTGTAGAGAGGGGGATTGAATGCGCGGCGGCGGTCCCCAAGGGCAGCCCATATTGGGGCCGCCTCAAAGAGCGGGGCATACCTCTCTTTCCCTGCGAGCTGAATGATCTCAAAAGGACCTTCAGCCGTGGTTATCCAATTCTGAGGGAGAACTCCCGGCTCAGGCGATTGATAGGCGATTTCGGTCCAACGGTGATCCATACCGATTCTCTCTGGGCCGCGTTCTTCACTCTAATGGCGGCGAGTCGCTCCGATATTCCTGTCGTGAGCTCGCTTCACTCGTATCCAGAGGCGCACAGGGCACTCAAAAGAGCGATTTTTGCGGTGCTCAAGAGGCTCATCGTCCGAAAATGCGCTCATTTCATCGTCTTCAGTGAGCACATGCTCAATGAGATAGGCGGGAGATATGGATTTCCTATCGATAAGGTCAGCAGAGTTCATCACGGTATAGAGCGGGATAGACTCGAAGAGAGGTTAAGCCGCGTGGATTGGCGAAGGAAGCATGATATCCCAGCCGGTGCGGTCGTATTTATCTGCATCACGCGCATTCATCCTGAAAAGGGGGTGATGGATTTCGTCGAGGCTGCGAGGATCGTTATGGAGACAGACCAAGATGCTTTCTTCGTGGTCGCTGGGGAAGAGGTGGTGACTCCGCTGGAAAACCTCGGCTTCACCAAAATCATCCACCGCAGATTGAATGAGCTCGGTCTGATGGATAGGTTCAGGTTTCTCGGATTTCAGGAGGATGTA
>JAFGIT010000117.1 GCA_016929465.1 Candidatus Coatesiibacteriota bacterium
CATCTTCATGGTCCTTGCTTTGATGATAGCCCTCATTCTGGTCAACGCCTTCTACCTTCTCAACCTCAAACCCCAGAAGAGATGCTGACCGATAGTTCCAATATTTGACAGAGCGGTATATCTTTGTTTAGCTGTAGCTGGTTCGGCGCGTTTTGTGCTGAAACTCAAAGGTGATTTTGGGGAGAAGATAATGCCCGACAAGGCCCAGGGAAGATACATCGTCGATGAACAGGGAAAAAAGACAGCGGTGCTTCTGCCTATTGAGGAGTACGAGGAGCTGCTTCAGGACATTCACGATCTGGCGGTGGTTGCGGAGCGAAGAGACGAATCCACTCTAAGTCACGACGAACTAAAAGAGCTCCTAAAGAGAGATGGCCTCCTCTGAGCTGCAATGGAAGCGTTCCGCGGCTCAGGACCTCCGAAAGCTAGATAAGTCCGTCATTTCGAAGGTGGTTGAAAGGATCGAGAAGCTCAAGGAAAAACCCCGCCCCCGAGGTTGCCGGAAACTGAGGGAGACGGACAGCCTGTACAGGATTCGTCTCGGGGATTATCGCATTATATACGAGATCTTGGAGGCCGACGCCCTGGTCATTATCCACCACATCCGCCATCGCAAGGACGCCTATCGGGTCCATTAGGCGCCGCCCCGGTCCGGTGGAAGCCGGAGATTGGCCATTCCGGAATGCGGATTTGTTTGTGCGGATTGGGTAGGCCTTTGAGCCCTATCAGGGCGGTCCAATGGTAACCACGTGTATGAGCTCGTGGACGACGGTGTTTACATTAATCGAGGCCGTCAGATATTATGTGCGCATGGAGGTCAAAGCATGAATGTCGAAGTTGAGAGGGAAGTTGACGGTCGCTGGATCGCCGAGGTACCCGAGCTGCCGGGCGTGATGCAATACGGCCAAACACGGGACGAGGCAGTCGCGAAGACGCTCGCGCTCGCACTGCGGGTTCTTAGGAGGTCTTAATGATCTTTCATGTTACCCTTGAGAAGGCTGAAGACGGCTGGATTGTGGCCGAATGTCCCGCCCTTCCCGGCTGTGTCTCGCAGGGTAAAGACGAGAAGGAAGCCCTTGAGAATATCAAGGAAGCGATCACCGCCTGGTTATGGGCAGAGGACCAGAGGGCCGCGGCGGCCTTGCCCCATGAAGCGGGCGTCCAGCCGATAGTAGTCTCGGTCTGATCCGATGGCGAGCCTGGGCAACATTTCTGGAAGGAAAGCGGCGAGAGCATTCCAGAAGGCAGGCTGGCAGCCGCTGGGGCAGGTCGGCAGCCATCTGGTGATGGTGAAGCCCGGAATTCGCGTGAACCTTTCCATACACCAGCACAAGGAGCTGTCCATCGGGACCTTGAGAGCGCTTATTCGTGCATCTGGCCTGACGGTTGAGGAATTCCTGGCTCTTTTATGACCCAGATGTGAATTCCCACTGATTGTCGGCAAACCACACCCGCCCCCTTGACCCGGGAACGCTCTTTCCGTAATATCCCCGCATGACTGAAGCACCAGACACGATAAGGCGACTCGTCCAGACTTTCGCGGACAACATCGAATCATACCGCTCAGCCTCGTTTAACGAGGCGCAGGTCCGCCGCGAGTTCATCGACCCGATGTTCGAGGCACTCGGCTGGGACGTTCTCAACAAGCAGGGCCACCACCCCGCCTACAGGGAAGTCATCCACGAAGACGCAATCAAGGTCGGCGGCGCGACGAAGGCCCCCGACTATTGCTTCCGGATAGGGCAGACGCCCAAGTTCTTCCTCGAAGCGAAGCGTCCCCTCGTCAACATCAAGGGCGACCCGAATCCAGCCTACCAGCTGCGGCGCTACGCCTGGTCCGCCAAGCTCCCGCTCAGCATCCTGACCGACTTCGAGGAACTCGCCGTATATGACTGCCGTGCCAAGCCGAACCAGAATGACAAGGCCTCCGCCGGGCGAACGCTCTACATGAGCTTCACCGACTATCCAGACCGTTGGCATGAGATCGCCGATGTATTTTCGAGAGAAGCGATCCTGAAGGGATCGTTCGATAAATACGCCGAATCAGGTCGCCGCAAGCGGGGCACCGCCGAAGTTGACGCCTCATTCCTCGCGGAGATCGAGTCATGGCGCGATGCGCTGGCGAAGAATATCGCTCTCCGGAATAGGTCGCTCAGCGTGCGGGAGATGAACCAGGCCGTTCAGCGCACGGTGGACCGTATACTGTTCCTGCGGATGTGCGAAGACCGGGGCATCGAGCAATACGGTCGGCTCCAAGCCCTGCTCAACGTCAACAACGTTTATGGCCAGCTCGCGGAGCTCTTCAATCAGGCGGACGACAAATACAACTCCGGCCTATTTCACTTCAAGAGCGAGAGAGGACGAGAGGATTACGACGCGTGGACGCTGAAGCTCGCGATCGATGACAAGGTCCTGAAGGAGATCATAAAGCGGCTCTATTACCCCGAGTGTCCTTATGAGTTCTCGGTTCTGCCGGCAGATATTCTTGGGCACATCTACGAGCAGTTCCTGGGAAAAGTGATACGCCTGACGCCGGCGCACCAGGCGAAGGTCGAGGAGAAGCCAGAGGTCAGAAAGGCCGGCGGCGTCTATTACACCCCGACATACATCGTTGATTACATCGTGAACAACACGGTCGGCAAGCTCTGTGAAGGCGCGACGCCGAACAAGGTCGCCGAGCTCCGAGTTCTCGACCCCGCCTGCGGCTCCGGCTCCTTCCTACTCGGCGCGTACCAGTTCCTGCTCGATTGGCACCTCAAGTATTACATCGACCACGACCCGGCGAAGTGGGCGAGGCGGAAGAAGCCGCCGATATACGAAGGCAGAAACGGGTGGACGCTCACGACGGCGATGCGCAAGGAAATTCTCCTGAACAACATCTACGGCGTTGACATCGACCAGCAGGCGGTCGAAGTCACAAAACTCTCGCTGCTTTTGAAGGTGCTCGAAGGCGAGACCGAAGAGACGCTCAGGAACCAGATGCAGCTCTTCCGAGAGCGAGCCCTACCCGACCTGAATGCCAACATAAAGTGCGGCAACAGCCTCATCGGCCCCGACTTCTACGACGGCAAGCAAACGACGATGTTCGACGACGAAGAGGCCTACCGCATAAACGCCTTCGACTGGAACGCAGAGTTCCCAGACATCATGAAGCGGGGAGGATTCGATGCGGTCATTGGGAATCCGCCGTATGTTTTCGGGAGGGACTGGAAGGGCCTCGGTATTTCGGATTACCACAAGGCGTACTTCTCGAGGGCATATGATACTGCATCTTACCAGATGGACATGTTCTCGCTTTTTATGGAGAAGGCGCACCGTCTTTGTAGACTGAGCGGTCATATCGGATTGATAGTGCCCAACGTATGGCTGAATAATACTTTCTGTTCAAAGATTCGATCCCTAGTCATCGGGAGTGCGCAGAATCTAGCAATCGCATCTCCTAAGAGCAGAGTATTCCCACGTCTAACGGTAGACACGGTTGTATACACCTTACGCTTGGACGACCGTCCGTCACCTTCCTTCACGGTTCTGACGATAGACGATTCGGGTACGGAAGATATCTTGAGCAATAACAAGACAAGCCTCTTTCTAGATGGTGAGAGACCTATATCAACCGTAGTCGAGGCACCGGTGCTAGAGTTTCTGGAGGAGCTGCTCAACGATCACTCTTGCCTTGATGATTTTGCGGCGATTACCCGTGGTGTTCACCCATATCGAACAGGAGGATACGGCGCGAGCGCATTCCGGAAAGGCCCGCAAACAGATCGCGATGTAAAAGAGCGAGTCTATCACAGCGCCGCCCCGGGGCCCGATCTTAGGCCATATGTTTACGGAAGGGACTTGCACCGGTATTCACCTTGTCTTGTCTCAGACTACGTCAGATATGGTAAGTGGTTGGCAGAACCCAGAAAGCCAGAATTCTTCACTGGCGATCGCGTCTATTCAAGGAAGATCCTTGGCGAGAGACTTATTGTCACCGTAGTGAGTGGAGACTCTGTGGCGGGTCAGCAGATATGCATCACAAAGCCAAAGGTGCCCGGATTTGACGTCAGATACTTTGCAGGCATCATGTCCAGCCGGATGATGGCTTTCTTCATCAAGTCCTATTTCAATGAGCGCGACGACGCGTTTCCTCAGATTAAGGTCAGCCAACTCAGATCTCTTCCTATTCGCCGGATCGATTTCTCTAGATCGGATGACAAGACCCGCCACGACCGCATGGTGGAGTTGGTTGAGCGGATGCTCGATCTTCATAAACGTTTGGACGAGGTTCGGACGGAGCACGAAAAGGCCGTCCTGCGCCGCCAGATAAAGGCGACGGACGACGAGATCGACCGGCTGGTGTATGAGCTGTATGACCTGACGGAGGAGGAGATTGCGATTGTGGAA
>JAFGIT010000118.1 GCA_016929465.1 Candidatus Coatesiibacteriota bacterium
CGGCTCAACCGCGAGCTATTCGCCGCACACGAGAACGGGCACCGAACTTGCGGAGAGATGATGATGGAGTCGATTCGGGAGTATGTGGAGTCTCGATGGAACCCCGATGTTTGGGACGTCAAGACCATCATGGAATATGCCCTCTTCGGCGATCCGTCGCTTTCGATCGGTGGCAAACTCCCCCAAATTCTGCTTCCGAGGGAAGTTCAGATAAAAGGCCCCAAGACGGCAAGTATTGGCGAACAAATCCCTCTATTTGCTTCATGTACAGATTACAGTTCGGAGAGTAAAGACGCCCTGCTAGCCGTGGTGATGTGCTCGCCTCATGGAGACCTGCGATTCTATCCGGACTGGACTCCTGAGACCACCTTTCTGCCTATTCACCTCGACGCTGGATTCTCAGTGAATGGCCTCTATCTTGCGACCATCGATACGTCAGTGCACTGCGAGCCGGGATACAACGCGATCTACATTGCACTGCTCGATCCCGACACGCTCGGATTCATCAGTAATCTCGGAGGCTGCTGCATCCGCGTGGAAGAATAGCGCCGCCCACTCTGTGATTAGGTCACGGAGCTCAAATGGGGCGGCCCAATATACCGGATTCACAATTGCTCGAGGGCGGAGCTCGTCTCCGCCCTTTCATTTTGGGGCAGCCTCTTATAGCCCGCTATGCGGGCCTTCTGGCGGTCATCCCATCCATAAAGTCCACAATGTCCATCCTTGTCCAGCTATCGCCACCTCATGTAATCAGCGACCAGAACACGACCGCAATCACATTGAAGACCGAGTGGAAGAGCATTGGCCAACGGAGGCGGTGCGTCTTCAAGAGGATGATCGCCGCAAGAGAGCCCGCCAGCGCGAAGGCAAATACACAGAATATTGACATCGGGTATGACATGAAATGAAGCAGGATGAAGAGGACTGTGGTGACGATGACAGCCCATTTTCTTCCCATGATGCGAAGACATATCAGAAAAAGAGCTCCACGAAAGATGAGTTCCTCGGCGACGGGTGCAATCACCGAAACATAGGCGATGCCGTACGGTGACGAGGTTATATTATCCAAGGGATTCCGGAGGTTCTCCGACAGTTTCAAATCGTCCCAATTGTCGAGATACCCGAACATGAATGGTAGAGCTAAGAAAAATACTGCAATTAGGAGCGGTATGGCCTTGGACGCTACGGCGGTAAGTGTGGCCATCAGGGCGGCCTTCATTGGTCGCATCGGCGGCCCCAGATAGCGCACTAGAAGGCGCAAGTCTCTCTTGAACAGCATAAATACGAGGATTGCGGTAATGAGCCATGAGAACGCCTCAATCGGCGCCGTGCTTTGCCCCTTGGCGGTTGACTCTCCGGCAGTTCCCTCTCCGACAGCACCTTTCTCCCTCAGGTCAAAATCGACAAATACACCGGTCTTGGTGTTGATTGTGGAATGAGCGATGTACCTGCCCGATGAATCGAACTGAGATATCTGGACCATATCGCCGAATCGAAGTATCTTCGCCCTGCGCTCATTGCTGGCCGCGACGAGAGCTTCAATGAATCCCGAACCCTCGCCGCCGGCTTGTCGGCTCTTCAATCCTCCCTCGCCAGCAATGTCGTAATATTCCGTGCGACCGGTCTTGCTTTTGATCTCGAGAAGAAGCTCGCGGCAGTTGTTGAAGCTGATAGTGGTCTTGTCGTAGCCCTTGAACTCGTATTTGAGCGTGTGCTCGGGGGGCCGTTCCTCTCCATCTCCTATCCGCGCAATATTCCCGGCCTCATCAATCTGGAAGATTGACAGCTTTCCTTCGTCGTCCGAGGATACGAACGTCAATCGGCCCGCATCCTTTCCACTGTACGCTCGGAATACGTCGGCATCTGTCGAGAACATCTCCTCGTAATCATCCTTTCCGAGAGCGGCGTCCTGCCGCTGAGTCCACTTACCGTCAACCGCCCTATCATAGATGGCGAGAATCTCATCATCAGATGTGATCTTGAGAGAGATCTCGCCACTGTCCTTCCGGTTGAATGTGGAGACTTTTGCATTGCCGAGCGCGAACTTGTTGTCGAATATGCCGATCTGCATGGTGTCGAATTTGGCCACCATCCAGGAGACGGCAGCAATCGCCAGGAAGACGACGCCGACGATGCCGAGCTTGAGAATTCGGAACATGACCCACCTGACACGGCGTTGATGCGGAGTGCGCTCCAGGATCCTGGCCTCCCAATCTTGCTTCGGCCTTTGGCCAGGGGTCGGCTTCGCGATGCCCTGATACTCGTCTAGCTTCTGCTCCGCCTCTTTTGCGTTGATGTTCACGCCATCAGAGAAAAAACCGTGCTTAGCCATTTCGCGCCCTTGCGTTAGACATAATAAGATATTATGAATGATAATATGTTTATTCTCATTTCATCACACACGCAACATGTACTATAGCATTGGAGAGAGCATGGCAAAGAATCGACCAGCGCAGCCGACGCGTCCAGAGAAGGACCAACGCCATAGCAAGGCCCAGCGACCCTATCACTATGACTATTATGGGCGCCAACGTGTAAACCGATTCGTGTGCCAGGACAAAGAGAGCGGTGGTCATGATGACTGACCAGAACTTCCCGAAAATCCTCAAGAATATGAGGAATAGAACGCAGCGGAATGTGAGCTCCTCGACTATGGGAGCCAATCCTATCGAGCATATCGCTCCGAACTGCGAATTACCTCTTTCCTCCTCTACTTGCTGAACCTCATCGGGAACATCCAGAAAGTCCGGAACCACCAGCCGTGATGGATCGTAGCCCTCATGATAGACTGTATTCGGAATGATGATCGAGAAGATCACCAGGATGTAGGCGATCCTCGCCCCGATTGTGGATAGTCCTGTGGTAAGAAGAGCTCTCCCGACACGCATCGGCTTGCCAAGATATCTGCCGAGTAGGCGAATATCTCTGCGAAAGAATAGAAGCAATAAGGCCGCGATGGAAATCGACGCGGAGAGCTCATAGACGGACGAATCTGGGACACCGTCAACGGATGGATTCGTCTCTGAGTCTTGTGGGCGTTTCCTGCTCCAGTCGAAATCCCTATAGGAAGCCTTGAGTGTGTTGATCCTGGCCCAGTTCTCCCTGGTGGAATTCGGGCCTTTCCACTTCACAATGATCGCATCATCATCCTTATGGAACTTCGCTCGTGATTCAGAGCCCCACGTCCAGGCAGCCAGTAGCGGCTCGAAAGCGGCGTCCTGGTCGATTTCCAGAAATCCACGACTCTCATCCACACTGTAGATTGAATGAATGCTCCGGATCGGGTCAATCTCCAGCAAGACAGAATTGTCTTCAGATATGAATACGGTTGACTCGGCCTCCTGAATGCTGAAAGCATGGCTATGCGCTGGAACTCGTAGCGCTTCGTCGGGCAGAGAGACGAGATTCCCCTGACTGTCCACGGCGTAGCCAACCTCGGGCCCTCTGTCAGGATCGGCGAGTAGGGTCAGCCTCTCCGCTTCCGCCCCGGTATAAGCGCTCACCTCTCCGTAGCGCGTGGTGACGAGCTTTCTATATCCCTCATATATCAGGCTGGATGGCGTCTTCATGCTCCATCTTCCGGAGCTGTCTCGCTCGTATATGGCGATGCTCTTCTCCTCCGAGATCACTCTCACAGCCATTTCTCCGGTAGCTTTGACACCTGAGACCTCGATCTTCGATCCACTCGAAGTGATTCGGTGCTCAAATTTCCCCTTATGTAAATGATGAGATTCAGACGCCGAGACATATACGCCCACAGCGATAATTGGAAGGTAATAGGCGGCAAGTAGTTTGATTACTCGATAGAGGATCCAGACAAACCTGCGTTGGAAGGGCGTTTGCTCGGCTATCTCTGCTTCCCACGAGAGCCGCGACAGACCATCCGGACGAGATCGAAAAATAGGCCGTGCTCTACCAGTATATTCACCGAGCTTCTGCTCCGCCTCTTCTCGATTGATATTCATGTTGCCGGAGAAAAAGCCGCGACCGCCCAAGAATAAACCTCCCTGTAAGAAATCGAAGAATGCCACGATATTACGAGGCTCGCCGGGCAGAATGCAAGAGAACTATGTGACCCCGGCGTGGTCCTCGATACGCCCTGTTCGGGCGATAGTCTCGCTTGATCGCGAAAATGCCCAGGCTAATGGGCTATCGACCTGACCAGGCGAAGCCCTAGGTCGCTGTTGCTGTAGTTGGGGCTGAAGCTATAGCGGTCAGCCGAGCGGCAGTAGCGGGCACTGAAATCCCAGGCGCCGCCGCGGCAGACTCGGTACGAGCCACTATCAGGCCCTTTGGGATCCGAATCGGGGTCAGGGCGAGAGCCGTAATAATCCAATGAATGCCAATCCCAGCACCACTCATAGACATTGCCGTGCATATCGTAAAGCCCCCAGGCGTTGGCCTCCTTGTGTACGACTTCGTGTTTACGGAAAATCGAGTTGCCGTCGTACCAGCCCTCTCGGGAAAGGTCTTCCTCTGAATCGCCAGTATAATAGCGAGTCGTGGTTCCCGCACGGCATGCGTACTCCCACTCCGCCTCGGTCGGCAGCCGGTAGCCATTCTCCGCGAAATCGCAGGTAACCGAGGCCGCGACGATATGGTCGCCATTATAGAGGATGTCGGTAATCCTGTAGCATTTGCCGAGGCCTTCCGACTCGGACAGTTTGTTGCAGAAATCGATGCAATCGAACCAGGTCACGAACTCGACCGGATGGTCGTCGCCAAGGCTGTAATAGCAGGGATTCCAGCCCATCACATCTTCCCACTGCTTCTCGGTTACCTCGGTCCTGGAGATTGAAAATGCCGAGAGATTCACGGTCCGCTGCGGCCGCTCATCGCCGTCTCGCTCTTCGTCATCCAATGAGGAACCCATCAGAAAAGAGCCGGCGGGGATCTCGACCATCGTGATTACGGTCGGCTCTTCCGAATCGACCATCTCGAATGACGCAAGGCTCACGTTACAGAGCCACTCGGAATCTCCCGCTCGAGTAAGAACCGCCGCGAAGCTGTATTCGCCGAGGTCCATGAGCGGTGGATTGGTGAGGGGCAGGTAGAAAGCGAAGAAGGGCGTGGATTGCATGTGGAAGGCGGCTGGCACGTATATCTCGGGGATCCAGGCCTCGATAGTCTCGTTCCATCCATTGACTGCGTATGGGCTGAGCGTCCAAATCGCAGAATCTGGCGTCAAAAGGCCGACAAGGACCGACACTGACAAGTCCGTTCCAGGATTCTGGGCGGAAAGGCTGACCTCTATCCTGTCGCCATACTCGTATGTATCCGAATCGGTCTCTATCATGATCGTCGGTTCTGCCGAAGCAAGGGCAGCAAGGCACAGAATGCAGACAAAAACCAGCACCGAATATCTCATGAACAACTCCTCTTCTCAGTTCGCAACACTGTCAAGTCAACCAAGCCTACACCGCTTATTATATCGTATTCATTCCGTCCACAATGTCCATCCAAGTCCATCTCATCCGATTGATCTGCTTCGCTCATTCAATGACTGAACATGCGCTATAGGGCTATAGATCGGGGATTAGGTAGTGCAGGGGCGGGGCTTGTCTCCGCCCCTTGCCGGACGCGATGTTGCCGGCGAGTTGCCTCTCAATCGATCTGCTTTGCTCATTCAATGCCCCAACGGGGCATAATATGAATAGCCGTTGTGTGCAGGCCAAAGGCCAAACCTACGGATCCGGAGGCAGCGCCTCCTCCTCCCTCTTCCCTTTCCCGCTAATCGCGTGCGATTGGCGGGAGGGGGAAACTGCCGAGGCAAATGCCGAGGCATACCGCACTAACATCGATCATTCCCCACCAGCCCCATCTATGATAAATATCAATCCGAGGAGTTGACAGAAAAAATGCCAATCAACATCAACGAAGAACTGAAGTTCATCGCGACAACGCTGAACGAGTCGCGCGTCGATTACGCCCTCTGCGGCGGACTCGCGGTCGCGATCTACGGCTTCCCACGCGCCACGATGGACATCGACATCATCCTCGAGGAAACCACCCTCGAATCCGCAACTTCCGCCGTCAGAAGCCTCGGATACGTCAGACTGCCCGACCTCAAAATCTTCAACATGGGCAAGGGCCGAGACCTGAGGGTCCACTGCTTCGAAAAGACCGTCGCCGAAGACACGCTCTCGCTCGATTTCGGCATCGTCCCGCCATTTTTGGAAAGAATCTGGCGAGACCGAGTGACGGTCAGGATAGATAACTACGAGCTGAGCGTCGTCTCTCTAGACGGCCTCAAACAAATGAAGCGAATGTCCGGCAGGCCTCAGGATCTGGCGGATATAGAGCGGCTGGAGGAGCTGGAACGCGATGACGGAGATTGACTTAGGAACTGATACCACCGGGCTTCGGCACACGACAGACTTCGCCGAAGCTGCCAACCTTGTCCTCCCAAAAGGGGAACGAGCCGCGGCTGATTACTAGTTCATACGAGCTATCGGGGAAGGGCATGGAGGCTCTAGGCGTGACGTTCGACATCGCTACTAGCCTCGCCTTGCCTGAGTTCTTCGTCCGGGCGCTGGCCGGAGCGGGCTGACGGCCTGGGCATCACCACCGCGCGGCGGAGGCATCCATATCCCGTGCCGCTAAACTGCCGCTATCTCTTCGACCGCGAGGTTCTCAAACTGCATCAGTGGCTGATGCCCAGCGAACTTCAAGTGCTCGTGGGCAGAGAGTATCTCCATACCCACAACGCCGCCCTTTGGATCGCAGTCAATCGCCACGTCCTCGCTGAGCCTCAGAGTCGTAACCTCATGCTTACCATCCACGAATTGGAGGTAGAGCGCATCAACCTTGGGGTCATAGCTTATTTTCATCGGCATCCCTCTCAGAAATAGAAAGCATAGACTGTCACAACGATTATCTCTCCCTGCTCCTCGACCGCGATGGGAACCACTTGCTTAACTGCATACCACTTCCCACCCCAGTAGTTGTCGAAGGCGAAGCTTCGTCTGAAGCAGAGGCGGTCCTTCTTCGCGGGCATTCTCTCGCCGTTTCGTATCGCCTCCAGCGCCTCGCTCTCAGTCACGCCCCGCTGCTCCATCTTCGATAGCGCATGGTCGGAGAAAACAATCCTCTGCTCTGTCATAACCGCCTAATGACACTCTAGTATGTTTGTATTGTGCAAACCCTTTCGGAAAAATATCTCCAAGAGAAGCATATCAAGATTGCGTCGAGCTGTCCAACGCCCTGTCGCGGTGATCGCCGCGGCGGGACGTTCGACATCGCTACTAGCCCCGCCTCGCCTGAGTTCTTCGTCCGGGCTAATGCCGGAGCGGGATAACGGCCGGGTCATCACCGCTGCACTGCGAAGACATCCGTAAACGCCGCCGTCTGGCCATGCGATGAGCTGCAAAGACGAAAACCGTTGTTGTTGTTCCGGTTCCTCGGGTTGTTCCTTTTGCGGTTTGCCGACCGGCAGTTCTGGGCGTTGTTGTTCCAGCTGCCGCCGCGTATGACCCTGCCTTCGCCTTTCGGAACTTCTATGGCGCCGCATTAAAATACGACGCCCCGTATGTTGCGCACCTCATCACCCGGCTTTAGGCGGGGGGCCGAC
>JAFGIT010000119.1 GCA_016929465.1 Candidatus Coatesiibacteriota bacterium
AGCGTCGAGGCGACACGAGGGGCATTGTCTCATTTGAAGGCGGGGTTCGATGCGGAGTATCTCCCCTACCTGCACCATCTCTTCGGGACAAAGGACCCTGAGTATCCTCTTCCCGACCTCGCACCGAGTGCCGTAAAGGATAACCTCTGGATAGCGATCAGGAAGCTCCTCGAGAGTTGGGCTCGCGAGAAGCCGCTGCTGCTATTCCTCGAGGACATGCACTGGGCGGATGGCGGCACGATGGATTTCCTGGAATATCTATCGGAATTCGTCAATGAGTTCCCGATAATCGTCCTTCTTCTCTATCGGCCCGGCTCTGCGCCCGAATTCGCAAAGAATGAAGGGCTCCCACTAACGCGGCTCGTGCTTTCGCCGCTTTCGAGGGACGCCGAGAACGACCTATTGAGATTCTACCTTGCAGACGGTGAGAACGAATGGGCACTTATCCGCAGGATCAGAAGATACTCCGAGGGGAATCCGCTCTTTGCGGAGGAGTTCCTGCACATGCTGCTCGAGCGGGGAATTGTGGAGATCCGGGACGGCAAGATGCACCTCACCGAGAAGATCGAGAAGATGCCGCTACCAACCGGCATCTCGGGGGTCCTGGGAGACCGCTTCGACCGTCTCTCTCGAGCGGACAGGCGGATCGCATATTATGGTGCCGTCATCGGCCGGTCTTTTCTGCACTCTCTGCTCTCCGACATCCATGGGAAACTGCACGGGGCATCGCCGATGGGCGGCGCGCTCGGCAATCTGCTGTCTCGTGAGATAATTTTCCAGAAGGCCGTCGGCTCCGATCTTGAATACATCTTCAAGCATGCACTCACGCGCGAGATGCTTGTCTCACGGCTGGTTGACAGCCTCCGACGGGAGCTCTCGAGACTGATTGCGATGCGCATCGAGGAGCTGTTCGAAAGCCGACTCGAAGAATTCCATGGGACGCTATCGGAGCATTACGAGATTGCTGGAGACGTGGAGAAAGCGGCGCGTCATGCTGGTCTTCACGCGATACACAACGTGAGGGAGCAGCAGAATTTCGAGGCGCAGGAGGCTTTTGAGCGCTATGACCGGCTGCTCGCGAAGTGCGCAGCCGGGGATTCGAACGAGGCAACCATTGCCAGCGCGGGAGTTCTATCGAATGTCGAGCTCGCAAACCTGATCGATTCGAGGATAGCGCTGTTGCAGGTTCTCGGCCGGCGTGAGGAGGCCTTTCCCCTTTGCGACCGACTGGGAGAACTGGAGAATGGGAGGTGGCGGACGAAGGCGCTCAACTGGCGGGCAAAGATCAAATATGAGCTCGGGGAGTATGAGGAAGCTCTCGCTTTGCTCCAGAGAGCCCTGCATCAGGCAGGACAGGACGGTGACCGAAGCATGGAAGCCGCTTCGAAGGCGCTCATCGGCACTGTGAGCTGGAGACGCGGCGACTATGATGGGGCGCTCGAGTGCTTCGGCGCCGCGGGCGACATCTATCGGGAGCTCGGCGACAAGTCAGGGATCGCGAGAACCAGCGGCAACATCGGTGTGATATATAAGAATCGTGGCAATTATGAAGAAGCGCTGCGGGGCTATGGCGAGGCGCTTAAGACCTTCACCGAGCTTGGCGACAAGGCCGGAATCGGCACTGTGCTCGTCAATACAGGCAACATCCATAAGGACCTCGGTGAGTATGACAAGGCCTTGAACTCCTACCGCGAAGGGCTAGTTCTGCAGCGAGAACTGGGCGACAAGGCTGGCATCGCGATGTTCGTTGGCAACGTGGGGGCCATACTCGCAGAGCAAGGGGAATTCGACGAAGCCCTGAAGTGCTACAACGAAGCCCTATCGAAGAACCGCGAGATTGGCGACCGGGCAGGAATGGCTTTCACGTTGAGCAACATCGGCAACGTTTACGACTGCCGGGGCGATTACGACGAGGCATTGCGATACTATGAGGAGGCGCTCGCCATTGATCGAGAATTGGGTGACAAGGCGTGGCTCGCACACATCATTAGCTGCATTGCCGTCGTCCATGCTGAGCTCGGCGACCGCAAGAAGGCGCTCGGGGAGCTGAACGAATCGCTGGCAATGAGACGAGATATCGGCGACAAAGTGGGCGCCGGCACCGATCTTACGAGCATTGCGGCGATCCAGGCAATAGCGGGCAATTGGGCCGAAAGCAGGATGGCGGCTGAAGAGGCAGAGCGAATATCTCGGGAGACCGGCCATGCGGAGTACGCCCCCGATGTGCTCTCGATCCTCACGCTCTGCGCTGCCGCTGAGGCAGATTGGGCCCGCCTCATTCACTATTTGAGCGAGACCACCTCAATAATAGAGAGAGCGATGAATCCGAGCCAGGTCGTCCTGTGCAACCTGAACCTGGCAAGGGCATATATCCAGATCGCCCGCTGGTTCGACGAGAAGACTGCGGGCGAAGGGGCGCCCCTCTCGCGCGAGGAGGCCATACTGAAGGCGACTGAATGCGCGAAGAAGGCACGAGACATCGCCGGTGGCAAAAGCATGGCTGGCCAGTTAAGAAAGGCTGAGGCCCTGCTCGAGGCAGTGCAATAGGCCGAGAGGCGGGCCTCGGAGGCGCTATCATCTGTCTGATTCATCGATTCGTAGGCGCGAGGCTTGCAGGGCCGGAGGCCATGCTAGAGCCTTAGCTCTGTTGACTCGGCCTAGCGTCCACGAGAACTGCTACCACATTGCCCCTATTGGGGAACCGCGAGGCAGCTGTCGCTCGCGACTAGATAGAATGTCCCCTTTCCAGCCTCTCCGCTAACCAGACCTTGATTATGGATTGCCGAGGCACGCACAAGCGTTTCGCCTCTTTATCAAGTAGCCGGATCATCCACACCGGGAAATCGACATTGACCCGCTTGTGCTCCTGCCCAGGTCGTCTCGCTTTCGACAAATCGAGGTGCTCAGAGATATCCTCGCCTTCGTCGAACCTCTTATCGAATTCACTCGCTTTCATAGATGGCGACCTCCTCCTTTCTGGAACGTCTTACGGAGATGATCCTTGTCTTGTCCCCCCTGTACATGATTACTGCCGACCAGTGTTTTCCGCTGGTCTTTCCAATCACCAGATACCTCGACTCACCTTTCACTCTTAAAGGGATTTCGACTCCCGCGGGGTCTTCCCAGAGCGATTGGGCCTCGCGGAAATCAATTCCGTGCTTTGCCTTATTGCTATCGCTCTTATCGGCGTCGAATTCGAACTCCATGGTATAATAACTATACCTATATTATACACATGTCAACAGCCTCGATGATAAAGGTGTGCCTCACATACGAAGCGAGATATAGACGGGCGGGGGCAAGCCACCGTCCCTAAATCGGCAATCTGGAATCCATCTCCGCCTCATGCCCCCAATTGATGAATGGCGCTGAACTCGACTTTCGCCTCCTCCAGAACTGCGTGCACCTGGTCTCGGCGATCCCAGTCGAATCTGAGGGCAATCCCGCAATCGCTCGAGAATTCGCGGGGTGTCGGGACCAGCTTGACGGCGTATCCGCTCTTCTTGAGCATTTTCTCAGCCCTCATCACGGCCGATGTCGTATAGAACAAGACCACCCCAAACTGCGCCATCACTTCACTACCTCGCCTATTGCTCGTATGGTCTTCCCGATATCCTCTGCCGTCGTGAAAACGCCCGGGGCGAGGCGCACAGCCCCTTCGGGAAATGTGCCAATCGTCCTATGAGCCGCTGGTGCGCAGTGCAATCCCACCCTCGCAAGCACACCGAACTCCTCGTCCAGCCTGTATCCGACATCGGAGACGCTCTTTCCAGCAACCGTAAATGAGATCACCGCAAGCGAGCGATCCGGGTCGCGGGTCCCGTGGACCTTTACTCCGGGGATGCTAGATAGACCATCGAGCAGCGCCTGGCTAAGCATTTTCGTGTGTGCCCTGATCTCGTCAATTCCCCTATCTGCGATGAACTCGAGGCCCGCGCCGAGGCCAGCAATACCCGCCAGGTTACCCGTGCCGCTCTCGAACTTGTCTGGAAGGTCTTCCGGCTGTTCCTCCAGCTCAGATTTGCTGCCGGTCCCTCCACGCATCAATGGATCGATCTGCGTTATATCGACTCCATCCG
>JAFGIT010000120.1 GCA_016929465.1 Candidatus Coatesiibacteriota bacterium
AAACTTCTGAAGAGCGGCTATTGTATCCTGAAAATTCATGATGTCCCCGTTAGGCTATAAAGAAAAGGGCGGCGGGCCCGCTTTATCTACGAACCAACCGCCCCTCAATCATCGAAATATTGTTATATCACGCCGTACTTCTTGCCAACCTTCGTGAAGGCGTCGATTGCCTGGTCCATCATCTCCTTCGTGTGAGCGGCAGACAGCTGGACGCGGATTCTCGCCTGGCCCTTCGCCACTACGGGATAGAAGAAGCCGATGACATAGACACCGTAATCCATCAGGTCACGGGCCATATCCTGAGCAAGCTTCGCCTCGCCGAGCATGATCGGCACGATCGGGTGCACGCCAGGCTTAATCTTGAAGCCGGCATCGGTCATGTTCTTGCGGAAGTAGGTGGTGTTGTTCTCGAGGATGTCGCGCAGCTTGGTCGTGCGGCTGAGCATCTTGAAGACCTCGTTATACGCATAGGTCATAACCGGCGCAAGCGAGTTCGAGAACAGATACGGACGCGAACGCTGTCTGAGATACTCAACGATCTCCTTTCGTGCTGCCGTGAAACCACCACTTGCGCCGCCGAGCGCCTTGCCCAGAGTGCTCGTGATGATGTCAACGCGCTCCAGCACGCCGCGATGCTCGGCCGAACCACGGCCGGTCTTGCCAACGAAGCCCGTCGCGTGGGCGTCATCGAGCATTACGAGGGCGTCATATTTCTCGGCCAGGTCGCAGATTTGGTCCACGGGGGCGATATCGCCGTCCATGCTGAATACGCCGTCGGATGCAACCAACCGGGCGCGGCAATCACTTGCCTCTTTCAGCTTGGCCTCGAGGTCGTTCATGTCCAGGTGCTTGAAGATGTAGCGCTTCGCCTTTGCAAGCCTGATGCCGTCGATGATGCTGGCGTGGTTCAGCTCGTCGGTGATGATAGCGCAATCTTCCTTCATCAAAGTCTCGAAGAGGCCGCCATTGGCATCGAAGCAGGACGAATAGATTATGGTGTCGTCCTTCTTCAGGAAGGTCGAGATTGTCGCCTCGAGCTCTTTGTGGATGTCCTGGGTGCCGCAGATGAAACGGACCGAAGAGAGCCCGTATGCGTACTTGTCGAGGCCGTCCTTTGCAGCCTGTACGATCTCCGGGTTGTTGCAGAGGCCGAGGTAGTTATTCGCGCAGAAGTTGATGACTTCCTTGCCCTTGACCGTGATCCGAGAGTACTGAGGTGAGGTGATGACCCGCTCCTCTTTGTACAATCCGGCCTCTTTGATCTCGCTCAGCTCTTTCTGGAGCTGCTCTTTGAAAGCTCCGAACATTTCAGTTCCTCCGTGTGCATAAAACGAATCATAGATGACTATTGACCTAAGTGGCGCAATCCTATGCAGCCTGCATCCAAGTGTCAACAGCGGCTTCGATAAATGGTTGCGAAATGCGGGAGAAGATCCTGCTGGGCCTCTGTGTCCTTGGTAGAGGAAGAATCTAATGACCCTCTTGACCTTGAACCTTGAACTTCGAACTCTGAACTACCTAACTACCTGAACGCTCTCGAACTTGCGGTCGATGGGCCCGATGAGCTTCTGCGTGTTGCGTCCTGTCATACAGCCCCAGAAGGTGTAGCTACCGGGTGGGACCTGTTCGCGGGGCATCTCGATGATGGTCGCGGTCTGATTGTGACCTGGGCGTAGGTTGACCTGGTTCGCGTGCGGCTCTGAGGTCCAGTTCGGCCAATAGAGCAGCTGCCCGTTCAGCTGAAGCGCTATATAGACGTCCACCCCAACAACCGGCCCGTTGTTTATCACCTGTGCCTCGACCGAGATCGTCCCCTCAGTCGCCACCTCACGGAGCATCAGCCGCATCGGCGGCCAGCCGCCGTCGGAGATGCAGGAGAGGCCTTCCCAACTCGCGATCCAGATGTTGCCGTCATAGTCAATGAGAGGGGGATAGAGAGAGCGATCGCTCAGGAGGCCTTCTTCAGTTGTGTACTCAACATCTGCGCCTCCTCTAAAACACACAACTCCCGAAGGGGAGGAGATCGTCCAAGAATTACTCCAGACGGCACCATCTGATGCCAGGGTCACCGTTCTATAGAATTCTGATTCATAATTACCGGCAGCGAATGTGGTGAAGTTGACTCCGTCAAAACTGCCGATGCCTGGAGTTGCGAGCCAAGTCCGACCACTACTGTCCCTTGCCCAGAGCCCAAAGCCTGAAGCGTCCGGGGCGGCCGACATATTGAAAGAACCCAGGACCTCGCCCGTTTCGAGGTCCATATTCTGCAACATACATTCACGGGTCCAATCCTCGAATAGCGCCACCCAGCATTCATTGATGGAGATGAATAGTGTGTCCCCAGCGGGGCAACCGGAGAGATCCATCAACTTGCGGGTTCCCAGTGAACCGCCCATCTCCCAGAGATGAAAGCTGAAATACGGCTGTGAATAGGGATGCGCGGCCTCGACGACACAGAATATTTTCATATCTGCGTCAAATCTTGCAGGCTGGTATAGTCCGTTGCTTGGTTGCTCTATATTTGATAGCGTGATGCTGTCGTCATCTAAGTAAAAGTACTTGCAGTTGCCGATACAGACCGTTCCGTCAGGTGATATCGTGATATCAGGCGCGCCGCCCAATTCCGAATCCGCGTCATAGACGCAAGTAAGCTCCCCCTCAAGAATTCGATACAAACGATTGGGATTGCCGCTTGTAAGCCAGATTTCGCCCCGGGCACCGACCACAGGTCTCGACACGGCCGATGGGGTATAATCAAATCTGAATGTGTCGATCACCCTTGATTGAATCGGCCCTGCAAGTAACAGCATACAAATGATTATGGCAAAATATGCATTCTTGGGTACATTCATAAATTACCTCCTTAGAACCTTCTAAGAGTGGGTAGCCTTTCCAATAGAGGACCCTGTAATTGCGTAAATGCACTGTCCAATTCACTGCTCTGAACTTCATAGACATGTCTCTCGAGAGGATAGAATAGATCTATGAAAAACACGAAGTTCCCAAATCCGGCCGATGAGCCGTCGTTTGATGTAATGAGAGGTATCGTTCTCCTATGAGGAATAAACAGGCCCCACTTCCGCTCCCATTCCCACTCGAACATTACCGTTACATGGTGGCCCTCCACTTCAGTGGCGGGAAGCATCCGGTGGAAACCCGGCACCCACATACATTTGAAGGTGGCGATTATAGGAGCTCGCGTCCCATTCACCGCAATGATATAGTTTTTGTCGGCAATCTGTTTAGGACGGATTTCCGAATTGACTGTCACGTCGGTTCTACCGAGACAATGGATGGCGTATCCATATTCCCCCGCCTGTTCATTCTGTCTCTCTGCGGTAGGTAGTGACCGAGGGAACCAGCTATCATCCAATGCTAATCTATCCAATAAACGGCCAACGGAATCGCGAAGCTGGGATTTGGGGATCGGTTGGATCGGCCCAATCTTCTTCTCGACTTCCGCCAAGATCATCTCGGGATCGGAATCGAGAGGGGTGGCCAATGGCATCTCTTCGATGAACATGGTGTCTCCGGATTCTGCCCCATTTATAATAGGCGCGAGTCTCTTTATCTCCGAGTTGGTCTCCTTCGCAATTGCCCACTGCTTGTCGCAGTTTGGCGATTGCTCGAAGCACTTCGGAGGCAGCTCCTCCCGCGCGGCGTCAAACGGGGGCCGTTTTGCCGGATCCAGTTGGTTTTCCGGATATCGGTGGTACAGCAAGCCCTTTGCCTCGTGAGTGATAGCGATATACGTCATCGCCTTGTATTCCGTGGGATCTGGGCACTTCCGATGGTCTTAATCCTGCATCTCATTTGTCCAGGAACCTTGCCTACCATATTTTCCGATTTCGGGGGTCCATGTCCACCAGTCGCCGAAGCGGATAACAAACCAAAGCTTGGGGAGGCCGAATTCCCTCATGGTCTCACCCCAATTCTCGGTCCAGTCGGGAATCGTAACCTGGAAATAATGCTGGTTAAGATAGGTGCTGCCTCCAGCCCACATGAGCCTCCTGCACTCGTGTAGGAGATCTAGCATATATGCAATCTCTGTCAAAGGCCGATCTCCCATGTCAGGATAGACGTCCACAGAATAATAATTGCAGTATTGCATAAATGCCGCCCAGATCGGCTTATTCATGGCCGGCGCCCGCGACCTCGTGTGAACATAGAGGTGATTCAGGAATAGAGGCATCTTATGCCCCGGCCAGAACGTCTCCGTCACCCAAGGCGGATTCAGAACATCGCGGAAGAACTCCACTGTATTCTTCACTCTCGCTTCACCCCATCGGGGATTGCCAGAGATTTCTCCTTGCCCGAAAAAAACTTGAGCGGGCTCGTCTTCGTTGTACCTATAGCGGATGTAGTCCTCGAGCCAGACTTCGAATCCCAGCCAAGAGCCTTCCACCGGATGGGCGAACGCGCATGGGATCTGCTCTTCTAATGAGCATCCCTCACGCTGCCTCTCCGCTGGAATATCGCCATAATAGGCTGAGGTCAATATTGGCATCGGTTCGTCGGGAAGGGCAACAATATCAATACAATCCCTCACTGCGGCGTGTCTGAATTCCGGGGGAGAGAGAGGGCCTGGCACGTCGCAAGTGCTTTCATTTGGATCCTCAGGCATCTCCCTGAAAATTCGGTATATTCGATCTTGCCAACCAGTGCCCCATCTTTCATTATGCAGTCGGGAGTTGGCGGGGCACGCCCAGTCACCTGAGTTTATCCAGCCGGGCAAGGTCCTTAATCCAATGAGTTTGGCAACCTGAAGCCAGAAGGGCATCTTATTATCCAGATATCCTGATGTCGTATTGTAAGTACCTGTTCCGCAGGTCGCAGTCCAGTTATCCGGAGTCACGATATTGAATCCGCACGCTTTCACATCCTGAAGCCCCGCCAAAGGGACTGAATAAAGCCCCATTGGGAACTCATCGAGTCCGAACACCGGATCTTCCCACAACTGGATCGAATATCGCTCCACCACCTGATTGACATTCCCTAGCGCATCGCGGACCTGGACCTCTATCTTGAGGGGCATCTCTTCGTCGATTTTCATTTGGGGCCAGAGGAGGCGGAAGCCGGGGTAGTGGGCTGTTACGTTCGAGGGGTAGCCGAAGGGGTTGAAGCCCGAGAATTTTTCATTCAATGCGGCGCTGATATCGACGTCGTTCACCTTGACCGTGACTTCGGGCGTTCTCAGGCCGTCGTCGCGAGTGATAAGAAGGTTATCGAAACTATCCGGGTCGCAGACCGTTATCGACAGGTCGAATACCTCGCCGGGCCGGATCCGGGCCGGCCGAATGCCAATGAAAGGTCGCTTCTTAT
>JAFGIT010000121.1 GCA_016929465.1 Candidatus Coatesiibacteriota bacterium
AGGACGAAGCCAAGATATACATCCAACCAGATGTCGCTCCCGTGATTCGAAAGGGAAATTGAGCCGGTCAATTCGTCTCCGGGCGCGAATGAGTCGTCAATCAACGAGCAGCTCACTTCAACATCGACCTCATCCTGCGGGATAGGATAGTGGTAGCCCATATCAACTATTCCAGTGTCCGGCGTGCCGTCCGCCTGTGTCGTGCAGTCGGATAGCCCTGCGTCTGCAGCGGATTGGCTGCCGGCGTTGATGCAGGGGCTTTCGGGATCGAGGTAGTAGTCGCCGAGGGGACCAGGTATGAGCATAGGATCAGCGGAAATATTGCCCTCGCCGCCTGCGGTCCAGCCTTGAATGCAGCAATATGTGATCACAGCGTCATCACACCCGCTCAGGCCTACAAAGATTATGGAGTTTATGATGGATGCATCGCACCGGGCTAGTACGGTGGTTTCGCCCGTGGTACCTTCGCCTATAGTGCAGTTTTCGATCGATCCATCGCAATCGGTTACTGAATTGCCAACAATCAGGCAGTTGATGATCATGGCATCGGAGTTGACTAGACCACCGAAAGAATTATTCCTGATTATACAGTCTTCGATCTTGCCATCACATCCCGACAATCCTCCCCCCCAACGATACTCTCCGCTCGCAATGTTCCCGCCGATTACACAATTCTCGATTATTCCGTCACAGTTGCACAGACCGCCACCAGATGTGCTCTCATTCTCGGTGATTTTGCAGCCGCTGATCAGCCCATGACAGGCCTCCAGACCCCCTCCGGAGTGTCCGTTACTAGTCCAATTGTCAGTAATCAGACATTTTGTGATTGCCCCGCCGCAGAGGGCGAGACCGGCGCCGTGATATGCCCAGTTGCCGGTGATTAAACATCTGTTAATCCTGGCAGAAGTGCAAACTTGGGGATCAGACCAGGCGTCCCCACCTGATATTCCGCCGCCCCAGCCCCCGCCCCCGCCAGTAATAATGAAGCCTGAAAGAAGACAGGTCTCATCCTCTATCCCTGTGAATGTGACAGCTGTGTAGCCATATTGGCCGTCAATCACCGTTGCCTCGACCACATCCCAATCATCGGGATCGGTCGATCTCAGCGTGATATTCTTGCTGTCAAAGTGGATGTTCTCATAATACGTCCCCGGATGGACGATAATCTCGTCGCCATCGACCGCCGCGTCAATCGCCTCCTGGATAAGCATGAAGTCGCCCGTCCCATCCTGGTTCACTCGATAGGTCGCGGCGTGAGCGGAGAAGCCTTCAAGCGCCAACAGCAGGATGATCAAAGTCAGTTGTGTCGTCTTCATGCGTTACGTCCTTTCTGTTCTAAGCTGTGGTTCAATCGAACCGTGCACATTCCTGCTCTTCATATAAGCAGTATTCGTGCCAAAGCAAGAATCTTTCTTCTCAGGTGACGTCAAGGCCGCTATCTGGAATAATCGCCCCGAGTAGAGGCCCAAAATTGGCCCGAAGCAGAGTATTGTTGGGGCGGACCAGAACAAATCCGCCTGAAATGGGACAGGGGCGACGATGTGGGCCTAATCCCTTTCTATGAGGAGGGAAGCGAGATGCGATCCATGTCGGACAATATCTCGCCAAAAATCCCCGTGGGCTACATAGATGGTGCATGCTGCCTCATTGATGAGGCATGGATGGATTCGCTCTTTGTTGAGCTGCTGTCTGCAGCCATGAAGGGTGAACTAAGACCAGCCTCGGAATCATCACCCAAGATGACTGCCTCATGCATTGTGCATTCCCCCCTTTTGACCCCTTTGACCTTCTTGCCCTCTTTGACCCGAGCCGCAGGCTCATTCCCCCTTCTCCTTTGTCCGAGGGGCTTCGCGCTTCATCCCTTTATAACCCCTATCGGGCGTAGCCTCGCGACCTTCTTCGAGATGCCGGCTTCGTGGACCACTCGGATGACCTCGTCGATGTCCTTGTATGCGGCGGGCATCTCCTCGGCGAGCGTCTTGCGGGAGGCTGAGCGGACGATGATGCCTTCTTTCTCGAGTTCGGTGTCGATCTGCCTGCCCTTGGCCTTCTTTATTGCCTGATGCCTGCTCAAGAGGCGACCGGCGCCGTGGCAAGTGCTGCCGAAGGTCTCCTGCATCGCGGTTTCGGTCCCGACCAGGACGTATGAGGCGGTCCCCATGTCTCCAGGGATGATCACTGGCTGACCTGCAGAGCGATATTGCAGGGGCAATTCGTTATGGCCGGGTGGGAATGCCCTCGTTGCACCCTTTCGATGGACAAGGACTGGCAACGTCTTGCCATCAACATCGTGCTTCTCACGCTTGAGGATGTTGTGTGCAACGTCGTATAGAAGTGCGAGCCCATGCTGGGCAGGACCGATGCCGAGCGCTTTCTCGAATGCCTCGATTGCCCAGAAGCCCAGACATTGACGATTCACCCACGCGTAGTTAGCAGCGCAGCTCATCGCCTCGACGTATTCCTTGCCCTCTTTCGACCCGGCTGGGGCGCATATAAGCTGCCGGTCGGGTATATCGATGCCGAACTTGGGGAACGCCTTCGCAAGCATCGCTAGGGAATCGGTGCAGACCTGGTGGCCAAACCCACGAGAGCCAGAGTGGACCATAATTGTCACCTGGTCCTTGAATAGGCCAAAGGCGGACGCGGCAGCTTCGTCATAGACCTCATCGACATATTGCACCTCGACGAAGTGGTTGCCCGCTCCGAGTGTCCCAACCTGGTCGAGTCCACGCTGGAATGCCTTCTTGCTGACAGCATCCGGATTAGCCGTCGAAAGGCAACCACGTGCCTCGGTTAATTCCAGGTCCGAATCTCGGCCATAGCCGTGAGCAACCGCCCATCTTGAGCCGTTTTGCAGCAATTCCGAGAGTCCGGATGGGTTCAGCATGATCTTGCCGCGGGATCCGACCCCACACGGGACCTCTTTGAATAGGGCATCAACTATTTCTCTCAGGCGCGGCCTGATTTCGGTCACATCGAGTGCACTGGTGAGAAACCTCACACCGCAGTTGATGTCATAGCCTACCCCACCAGGGGTGACGACACCGGTGTCTTCGCGGGTGGCTATGACCCCGCCAATTGGGAGGCCATACCCGTAGTGGATGTCCGGCATCGCGAGCGACGCCATAACGATCCCGGGGAGCGCTGCGGCATTCGCTACCTGATCTATTGGGTCACTTCCACCCTCCCTGTCGCTCAATAGCTGCTTGCTCGCGAAGATTATGCCATCGACCCGCATGGAGGGCCTATATTTGCGCGGCAAGCGCCAGCGGAATTGATCTATCCTCTCGAGATGTGCCAATTCAGCCACGAGATACTCCCTAGCAGAGGCGTTCCCAGATGATGCGGTATCCGTTGAAGATGGGGCCGTCAGTGCAGACTCGCTTGAATGTGGTCGGCCCCTCCTGAGGGCCATCCTCCTCGAATGGCAGGACACCTTCCCTCGTCTGAACGGCGCACCCGAGGCAAGTCCCGAGGCCGCACGCCATTCGCTCCTCCAGCATCACCAGGTACCGCTTCACGTGGCTGTGTCTTGCGATTGCGGTGAGCGCGGCCAGCATCGGCCTTGGGCCACAGGCGACTAGCGTCAGGTCCCCGGCGTAGGACGGATTTGCTCCTAAGAGTTTTTCTACGAGATCACAGGTGGTCCCGCAGAATGCGCCTTCGTCGCCAGGATATAGCGATGTGACTATCGAGGGGATAAATTCCTCGAAGAGATGTGAGACGACGAGTTTCAGGGGTTCCGTCGTATGGGGTAGTGCCCACCGATAGACGGATGGCACTTCTGTTAGAGACAGCTGAACCGGACTTTGAGCCCTGGTATTGACTCCGAGCGCGACGAGAGGTTCGTTGCCCGCTTCTCTGAGCCTTCTCGCGATCATGTTGATCCCCGAAAATCCGACCCCACCTGCAACGAGGAGCGTCCTGCGCCAGCCTTGATAATCAAAGCCGTTTCCGAGTGGGCCCAGGAATCTGAGCTGGTCTCCGGGGCGAACCTGTGAAAGCTGGAGTGTGCCCCTGCCAAGGGTCTTGAACACAAGGGTAAGGAGGCCTCGCTCCCGCTTTGCAGGCCTCGAATAGTCGAAGATGCTCATTGGGCGCGGCAGTGTCGTGCGTTCGTTTACAGGCCCCATCGCAAAACGCTGAAAGCGTGCATCGGGAGAATCCGCTGAGTGCGGCAAGTAGCCATCAGAGCTGGGGCAGCAGGAGACCATGATGAATTGGCCAGGGACGGGCTCTGGAAAGCCGAGCGGCATTTTGAGCGTCAAGTGGCAGAAATTGCCACGCAATTTCATCTGCTGGACGGTGCACTCACCGGCCAAGACCTCCTTGACGCTTTCTTTAGATGATTCTGCCATCGATCATCTTGATCTGGCCGAAGGCGACCGTGCACACCGGTGCTCCCGTAAGCGACCAGCCATTGAATGGGCAGTTTCGGCCTTTTGAATAGAAGGTGGAAGCGTCTATCGTCACCTTCTTATTTGGATCGATGATGGTAAGGTCCGCCGCAGCACCTTTCTCCATCCCACCCTTTTTGAGACCGATTGCGTCTGCAGGCCCCAGGGTGAACTTCTCTATCAAGAGCTCCAGCGGCACCTTCGCTTTACCGCAGAGTCTATCGAGGCAGACGGGAAGAGCGCTTTCCAGGCCGACGATCCCGAAGGGGGCCTCGACGTAGTCCTGCTCCTTGTCGGTTGTTGTGTGGGGTGCATGATCGGTCGCGATCGCGTCGATAGTCCCATCCAAGATGCCTTCGATCAGGGCATCCACATCATCCTGCGTTCTCAAGGGGGGATTAACCTTGGTGCTGGTATCGTAGTCCATTTCGGCCACTGCCTCATCGGTCAGGGTCAGGTGGTGCGGGGCGGCCTCCGCGGTGACTTTGATGCCCTCGCGCTTTGCGCGACGTATCAACTCAGTCGATTCGCGTGTAGATACGTGGGCGATGTGTATCGGCACGTCTGTGAGCTTCGAGAGCGAGATGTCACGATAGATCATAACACTCTCGGCCTGGGGGGGGATAGGAGGAAGACCAAGTTTGGTGGAGACGAAGCCCTCGTGCATAACGCCCCCAGCGGACAGCGTCTTGTCTTCGCTGTGGGATATTACTCGAATCCCAAAATCACTCGAGTATTCAAGGGCCCGGCGCATGATCGTGCCGTTCATTACGCCATCCCCGTCATCGGTTATCGCCACGATGCCAGCCTCAGCCATCTCGCCTATCGCGGCGAGCTCCTTGCCCGACCGTCCAGTCGTTATAGTCCCGGATGGATAGACATTTATCAGGCCAATCTGAGTGGCTCTCTGCAGAATGAATAGCGTTGTTGCCTCAGTATCGTTCGCCGGGGTCGTATTCGGCATGGTCACGACCGATGTGAAGCCGGATGCTGCGGCCGCCTTCATCCCGGTCTCGATCGTCTCTGCGTCCTCTCGCCCCGGCTCCCTGAAGTGAACGTGAATGTCGATGAAGCCCGGAGCAACGACGAGCCCGGTTGCATCGAAGACGACTTTGTCTGCTTTTTTGATCGACTTGGTCTGGCCTTTGCCGGGGCCTACCTCCAGCGCATCGGATAGCTCAATTGGCTTCTGTGATATGCGCTTGAATACGCCATCTTCTATCAAGATGTCGCCGATGTAGTCTATCTTGTCCCTAGGAGAGATGATTCTCCCGCCCCTAATCACTAACTTCATAGATATTCCTTCCACCAAGCAATAGCAGCAAGACCGCCATCCTGACGGCCACTCCATTCGAAACCTGTTCGAGTATTACTGAGAGAGGACCGTCGGCTACCTCCGGGTCGATTTCGACCCCGCGGTTGATTGGGCCCGGATGCATTATGATGCAGTCGTCCTTGAGATACTGCATGTGTTCCATTTTCAGGCCGTAATAGCGATTGTACTCCCTGAGTGAGGGGAACCGAGAGACCGAATCCCGTTCCCTCTGGATGCGAAGGGCCATGACCACGTCCTTATTCGTGATCGCGTCCTTCAGATTGGCGGCCACGTTCACACCGGTCTTCTTTATGTGATACGGGAGCATACTTCTCGGGGCCATTACAGTGACCTCGGCACCCATCTTGGAGAGACACAGGATATTAGAGCCGGCTACTCTGCTACGGGCTATATCGCCGATGATCGCCACCTTCAGCCCTTCAACCTGTCCCTTCCTCTCGCGGATCGTCATCAAATCGAGAAGAGCCTGAGTCGGATGTTCATGGAAGCCGTCTCCGGCGTTGATGACAGAGGCATCCATCAGCTTTGCAAGACGGTGGGGATATCCCGCAACGCCATGTCTGATGACTATCACACTCGGGCGCATCGCTGCCAGGTTCTTGGCGGTATCAACAAGTGTCTCGCCCTTTGAAACGCTACTTCCAGATACGGAGAAGTTGACGGTATCGGCCGAGAGCCGCTTTTGAGCTATCTCAAATGAGAGCCTCGTCCTGGTGCTTGGCTCGAAAAAGAGATTGAGGATGGTTCTTCCGCGGAGAGTTGGGACCTTTTTTATTGTGCGTTCGCTTATGCTCTTGGTCGATTCAGCAAGATCGAGGATCATTGATATCTCGAATGGTGAGAGGTCTGCTATCCCCAATAGGTGCTTTCTCGGCATTTATTTGGTCTCGCCTTTCTTTCGCCTCGACGGATACAGGAGCGCTATGTCCCGGCCGTCTCTCTCGGTTACCTCTACGCGGACCCATTGAGAGGGCAATGTCGCGACGCTGAGACCCAGGAAATCCGCCTGAACAGGAAGCTCTCTTAGTCCTCGATCGATGAGCTCGACCAGTCTGATGCACTTAGTCCTGCCCAGGTCAGCGAAGCAGAGCAGAGCCGCCCTGATGGTTCTTCCAGTATAGAGAACGTCATCGACCAACAAGATGGTCTTGCCATCAATTGGGAAGTCTATGTGACTGTCATTAATATGTGGTTGTCGCATCCCCAGGGTCGCGAAGTCGTCCCGATAGAAGCCAATGTCGAGAGCTCCTACATCCACATCGCGGCCCGTTTTGCTCTTGAAGCCCTCTGCGAGTCGCTTCGCCAAGTGATTGCCCCGCGACATGATGCCTATGAAGGCAATATCATCGCTTTCGTCAACGGACGCAATTATTTGCTCGAGCAAGTCATCAAGCAAATGCTTGATCTTCTTGGCGTCGGCGATGACGAATTCGCCTTTCTCGTTCTTTAGGTCAAGTGTCTGCAATTCATTACCCATGATCGTTCAATTCGAGCTTATTTAGGCACCGTTATATTATAGGCCCTCATCTTCTTGTAAAGACTAGTTCTATCGACGCCAAGTTCTTGCGCGGCGTTGTTCACGTTCCAATCGTGCTTCTGTAGGCTGCAGATAATGTATTCTCGCTCGAATTTTTGTCTCGCATTTTTCAACGGCATGTCGTTGACCACGCCAGAGGCTGGCTTCTGGACGATGTCCATGATGTTGTCCGCACCGATCATGTCGGCACCTGTCATTATGACGACTCGCTCGACAATATTTCTGAGCTCGCGAACATTGCCAGGCCAAGGATAGGATCGCAACAGCTCGACCGCCTGATCCGTGAATCGCTTCGCTTTCTTCCCATATTCCCGGCAGAATTGCTCAGCGAAGTGGTCCGCAAGCAGGTGAATATCCTCCAGCCGGTCCTTGAGCGGAGGGACCAAGATCGGGATGACATTCAGCCTGTAATAGAGGTCCTCCCTGAATCTCCCCTCCTCAATGAGTGACAGCAGATTCTTATTCGACGCGGATATAACTCGTACGTCCACGCTAATGAGCTTTGCGCCGCCAACCCTTTCGAATCGCTGCTCCTCTAGAGCTCTCAGCACTTTCGCCTGCGTCTTCAGGCTCATGTCGCCCACTTCATCGAGGAATAGCGTCCCCCCGTCGGCCATCTCGAATTTGCCGATGCGCTGCTTGG
>JAFGIT010000122.1 GCA_016929465.1 Candidatus Coatesiibacteriota bacterium
ACCTTCGAGTTCATCTCGGAGATCGGGATGTTCGATTTCACTGTCGATGGTCTCCCCTTCGTGTCGATAACGCCGGATGACACTCGATACGGGATGGGTGACACCATCGTGATAGACATCGCCGCCGAGACATCGGCATACGCAGTGACCGGCGACATCTACATGCTGATACTCGATCCGAATGGCGTGTTCTGGACCCCATGCGGGCCGGGATTCTCCTGGACACTGGGCTTCGATCCGTTCTTGCCGGCGTTCACTCTGCCCGCCATGCTCGACATCTATTACGAGGGATTCTGGGAGCTGCCGGTGACCTTCGGGTCGATCCCGTTCGGCGAAACAGGGCAGTACCATCTCTTCGCCGGTATCGCTGAACAGGGCACCTTGGATCCGTGGTCTGACATCAACATAAATGAAATTACAGTCGAGTAACATTTCGCCGATATATGCACAATCGGCGAGGCGTTCGAGCAGGTTTCTGCAGTATGGTCAAACTGGATCAAAAGGGTGGGTCAGTTTTTGACCCACCCCTGAGATCCGGCAGATGGAAATCAAACAGCTCGACGCGAGACCCTATCCTCGCTAATCCCCATATCAGCGGGTGTGCTTGATTATTGCCCCCGCGCAGGCATTTGCGATGCTGATCGAGTTGTTCAGACTTCGGTCGTTCGGGTAGAACTGCGCCCACTCGGTCATGAAGAAGCCGCATATCGGGGTCGCGGGTGGGGGTATCCTCTCGAACATACCCGGCCGGCAGACGTGCTGGGCGAAGCAATCCCTCGCGACTGCCACATCGAGCATCCAGTCGTCCCTGAGCGCTGGATTGACCTTAGGTAGGTCGGCCATGATCCGCTCTCTTATGCTGTTGTCGCTCTCTGAATAGGCCTGAGAATCGACGGGGCAATACTGCGGGACATAGACCACGTGCGGCTTTGAATCACGCTTCGGGTCGAGGTTCGTGAGGTCGATAAGGCCCGCAAAAAAAATGTTCTGGTCGTTCGTGTTCAGCCAGAAGTATTTTACCAGGGGCCTCTTCAGCAGGATGATCGTGCTGACTACACCGATGTATTTCAATGAAGAGAACGGCTTCAGATAGTCGGAGAGCTCGCCGCTCGTGAGCGATGCGAGCAGGGGTATTGGGAGCGTCGATACGACGAGTTCAGCCTCGAGCTCGCCAGCGGTGGTCCTAACGCCGGTCACTTTCCCATTCTCAACTCTGATGCCGGTTACCGTCGTGCTTGGGAAAAGCTCCCCACCCAGGCGCTTTACCTCCTCGGCGAGCCTTGCCGCGAAAAAGGCAGCACCACCCTCGAGGTAGGCAATCCTCTCCTCCTGCATTCGCTGCCTTGCACATAGCCAAGCGGCCGACACTTCGGTCGCGTATGGACCGAATTTAGCCTCGAGAAGCGGCTTCCACATCGTCTCATAGACTCGACGCCCGGCGGAGCTCTCGAGCCAAGCGGTCGCGGTCCTCTTGTCGAGCTCCTTGATATCGACGAAATGGCGCCCCTTGAAAACATTGATGGCAAATCTGAGCCTGTCGAGAAAGCAAAGCGGCGAGAATTTCAACAAATCAAGCGGTGTGGAGATTGGATGTATCCTGCGGTCGAGCTGCACCGCACGGGTGATCCCACCCCACACGAGGTGGTCCTCGATCTGGAGCTCGCTCGCAAGTGCACGGAATTCGCGCTCGCCATTGCAGAAGAAGTGGAAGTGGCGGTCCACTCCCATCCCGCCGAGTTCAATCGACGCGGCGAGCCCGCCCGTCCTATCGGAGCGCTCGACGAGCTTCACGCCGAATCCTGCCTTCAAAAGGCGATAGGCGATGGTTAGTCCTGATATTCCCGCCCCGATAATCAGAGCCTGCATTGTTGAATGCCTGTCATAAATTATCGATTTTGTGCTGCGGGCTAAGCCTCGATGACCGCACCTTTGGGGACCACGACGATACCCTTGCGCGTCACGCTGAAGCGTTCCCTGTCACGCGCCTCATCGAAGCCTATCCTTGCGTTGTTCTTGACAACCACGTCTTTGTCGATAATCGCCCTTCTTATCTTGGCGTTCTTGCCTATATCTGCGGAATTCATGATGATCGAATCCGTCACTTCCGCATAGCACTTGACGCGCACGTCGGGCGATAGGATGGAATGCTTTACGGTGGCGCCGACCACGACGCAGCCGCCGGATATCATCGAATCGAGCACATTTCCCGTAAAGCCGATCTGCTCGTCGTCGGCGAAAACGGTCCTGGCTGGGGGATACTGCCCGTGGTAGCAGCGCACCGGCCAGAGCGGATTATACAGATTGAAGTGAGGATTCAATTCCAGAAGGTCCATGCTAGCCTGCCAGTAGGCGTCCCTGGTCCCGATATCCTCCCAGTAGCGCGGCAAGTGGGTCTTCTCGTTGCGGAAGTTATAGACGCAGACCCTCCCCGACTTCATCATGTCGGGAATCACATTCTTCCCAAAATCGTGCTCGGTGTCCATCTCACTGTCGCGCTTAAGTGCCTCCAGAAGAAAATCGACGTTGAACAGGTACACACCCATTGAGACCAGGCAAGTGCTGTCGCTGCCGGGCATCGGCCTGGGGCACTCCGGTTTCTCCTGGAAATCAATCAGCCGGTCCTCGGAATCGATCACCGCGACCCCGAATGCTGATGCTGTCTTCACCGGCTTCTCGAGGGCAGCGAGCGTCGCCTCGGCGTGGTGCTCTTCGTGGAAGTCCAGCATCAGGCGATAGTCCATCTTGTAGATGTGGTCGCCCGAAAGCACGAAGAGGTATTTCGCCCCCGATTGCCGAATCAACGCTATGTTCTGATAGATGGCGTCCGCCGTCCCCTGATACCAGCTGTTTCCCAGCCGCTGTTGTGCAGGAATCGGGTCTATATACTCACCCAGCTCGCGGTTATAGATGCGCCAGGCAAGGCTCAGGTGGCGGTTCAGCGAGTCGGACTTGTATTGAGTCAGGACATAGATGCGCCGCATCCCGGAATTGACGCAGTTGCTCAGCGTGAAATCGATCAGCCTGTAGATTCCGCCGAATGGGACTGCTGGCTTCGTTCGGTCCTTGGTGAGCGGATCCAAGCGTTTGCCGCGCCCCCCCGCGAGTATCATTGCCAGTGCTGATCTCATGCGCTACTCGACTTCCTCTGTCGTATTCTGTTCACTCGCGGCGGCCCTTTCAGCGGCCTCCTTTGCAGCTTTGAGGGCGGCTTCATACCTCTTCCTATGCTCAGCGAGCACCATGCGCAGCACGCGCTCTCCGAAGACTTGCGCGAACTTCGGCCCGCTCGCCGTGATTATCAGCCCATCGACGGTCAGGTCCTTCCCGGTGTACCTCGCACCTTCCTGGATCAATCGACCGCGCTCCGAAACGAAGACAGTCGCGTTCTTCCCCTTCAGCACGCCGGAATACGCGAGTGTGACGGGTGCGATGCAGATGGCGGCGAGCACCTTCTCTTTGGCAACAACCTCTCTGACCAGCCGATGAACGGCCGGATCACGCCAATACTGCCGCGCCCCAACGCCGCCCACCAGAACCAGCCCATCGAGCTTATCGACGTCGATGTCTTTAACAAAAATCTCGGCATTCGCCTTGAGGCCCATCATCCCGTCTATCGGGCCCAACCTAGTCGAAGCGACGGTCACGGTGGCATGACTCGCGAAGATCTTATATGGGAGCTCAAACTCCTCATCGCGAAAAGCGTTCGCAGGGATCAGCATTACTATCTGCGGAGGAACCTGCACAATCGTCGCCTCCGTCTCCGCGTGAGACGTTGCAGGAATTAGAGAGCACAGTCCGATCAGGATAAATCCCAGGGCGAGAATTCTTCTCATTGCTCATCATCCCCCTTTTCCGACCTCTTTCTATAGACCGTGTCAACGATGTAATACGGTCTTGCCTGAACCTCGCTGAAAATGCGTCCGATATACTCACCCATGACGCCGAGTGCGAGGAAATTTATCCCTATGAAGACGAATATAATCGCTATCGCCACGACCACGCCATCGAGGTCGACGCCATATACGTAACGTTTGATGACGAGGTAGATTGCACCGATGAAGCCCAATAGCGAGGTAGCGACACCCAGTAAACCAACGAGCTGCAGCGGAATCGTAGAGAAACCGGTCATCAGGTTGATCGTGAGCTTTATCAACGAGAGTATTCCATACTTCGAGGAGCCGAACTTTCGCTCGCGGTGGCGGACCTTTATCTCACAGACCTTTCCGCCGGACCAGCTGATCAGCCCACTGACGTGCCTGCTCCTCTCGGTGAAGCGCATCATCCGGTTCACCACGCAACGTCGCATAGCGAGCATCGAGCAGCCGTAATCGTGCAATTTTACGCCCGTCGCCTTGCAGGTCAGCCAATTAACGCATTTCGAAGGGAATGTCCGCCAGAAAGGGTCTTTCCTGCCCTGACGCCAGCAGCGGGCCACGTCGTATCCCTCTTCGATCTTCTCCAGAAGCCGCGGGATATCGACCGGATCGTTCTGCAGGTCAGCATCGAGCAGCACGACCACATCTCCGCTCGTGTGGCTCATCCCACAAGTCGAGGCGGGGTGGTGTCCGAAATTGCGAGAAAGCCTCACCAACATCAGCCGGTCGTCCGAGTCGCATAGATCCTGTGCAAGCTCGGCCGTCCTGTCGGAGCTGCCGTCATCGACCAGGACCACCTCATAGGTCCGCCCCGTGGCGTCCAGGGCAGCAGTCAGCTCATCATATAGCTGTCCGAGCGATTCCTCTTCGTTGAACATCGGCACAACGGCCGAAATATAAACCTGCGAAGCGTCAGTCTTAGCCTGCATCCTCAAAATTTCCCGATAGTCACAGATTAAATGCCTCTATCACAACAGAATCCTACGGTAGCGCCGCGTTGGTGTCAATCGGGCGAACGGGGGAAAAAGGGGAAGGCCAGTATCGGATTGGTTTGCGGTGGCCTGACACAGCGCAAATTGCGGATTGCGGATTGTCGGCTTGACGGCGGCGTAGGGATGGGCTTTCTGGCCTGTCCAAGCGACGTGGGGAGAAGGGAAAAAGGGGAAAGGCCAGTAATCGGAGTGCGGCGAGCTCTCGCCGCTTTGGTTTGCGGTGGCCTGACACCGCATCTATTGCGGATTGTCGGCTTGACGGCGGCGTAGGGATGGGCTTTCTGGCCTGTCCAAGCGACGTGGGGATAAGTCTTTCATGGGCTGGAAGCCCATGCCACTGAACAGCCTGTTTAGGCGGCGTGGGGAGAAGGGAAAAAGGGGAAAGGCCAGTAATCGGGTAGGAGGCGGGATTGCTCCCGCCGTCCTCCCACACCACCGGGCATACGGTTCCGTACCACGGCGGTTCATGAGACATTACG
>JAFGIT010000123.1 GCA_016929465.1 Candidatus Coatesiibacteriota bacterium
GGAAGGCACGAGGCATACACGGAGAACCATCCCGGATCCACACCCAGCCTATTTCCAGCATGGACCAAGTAAACTAGCTCGGCACCGCGAAGTCTCTTATGCAGCCTGCCTCCGGGGCTATAGATCCCCGATAGGACGCCGTCCAGAACGTCCAATGCGAATCTGTCCTCGTCGGAAATCGAACACGACCTGAACGCGCTGAAGACCGACGCCTGCTTCCAGCCGGTCTTATCGAGCACCTCGATGTTCCTATCGAGCGGCGGATCGAGCACTATGGTTGGTCGGACCGCCTTGCCCTCGAACTTCGAGAACAACTCGCTGACCTGCTTCTCAGCATAGCCGTGGTCCTTCACGCCAAAGACAGAAAGCACGAGATTGTCCGGCTTGACGTTCGCATCGTAATACTCCCACACGTCATCCACGGTGAGCTTCGAGACGCTCTCTGTCGTCCCATATTTGCTCAGCCTGTATGGATGAGACGTGAATAGATTGGCCAGCATCAGTCTGCTCGGTCTGTCATACCAATCATCGGCTTTGCGCTTTATCAGTCCCAGAGCCTGTTCCTGCTGCTTCTTGAATTCATCCTCGTTGAAGGCCGGATTCATCAGGATGTCCGCTAGAATCTCGAGCCCTCGGTCGAAGTCCTCCTGCAGAACTTCGAGAGAAACATGGAACGTATTCATGTCAGATGATGCGGATATCTTTGCGCCCATTTGGTCGAGCGTCAGCGCGAGGTCCTCAGCACTCTTGGTCTTGGTACCTTTCAAAAGCAGGGCGGTCATCAGATTCCCGACCCCATTGGTCTCTGCTGTTTCGTATCTCGTGCCGCCGAGGAAGTAGGCGTCAATCGATACCGTAGATGTCGCGTCCCCTTGCTGGGTTAGGAGCCTGATGCCTTTCTCTAGGTCAGTCTTCTTGATATTGCGTCTTTGGAAAGCCTTTTGCGCCCCGGTTTCGGTTTCGTCCTTGGTTGTTCCTTTGGGGAGGATTGTGACGACGCTGAGCTGGCTCTGTATGAGATACTTGTTCGCGACGTCCATGACCTCTTGCGCGGTCACCTTCTCCATCCTGTCGAGATAGCGATAATTGAGGCCCACATCACCAGTCGCAAGAATGTCTGCACCAAGCAGACTCGCCTTCTGCTCCATGGTCTCATAATCCATCAAATAGTGGCTCTTGATGGTCTTCTTGGCCTTGGAAAGCTCCAATTCCGAGACCTTGGATGACTTTATTGCCTCGATCTCTTCGTGTATCGCCGCGATGGCCTCGTCGATCTTGTCATGCTGCAGAGCGGCTCTTATCAACGTGGCGCCGATGCCGTAGTTAGCGGTCCAGGATGATACGACTATGTCGTGAACCAAACATTTCTTGTCCTTCACATTCTGAACCATCCTGGAGCTTCTGCCCTCGCCAAGAATAGCTGCAAGGACATCCAGCGCATAGAGGTCCGGATGCTGAAGCGGCACCGTCCTGTAGCCCAGCATGAGGTATGCCAGGTTGACATCCATTTCGATGACGGATTTGCGTGGCTCCAGCTGCTGAGGTTCTTCCGGAAGGATAACTGGCGCGAAAGGACGTGCTTCGAATGACTCGAAAGCCTTCTCGATCTTCGCCATGGCTTCTGCCTGGTCAATGTCTCCTACCGCAAGGACCATAGTATTCTCTGGAACGTACATCCTGTGGTAGTACTTGAGCAAGTCATCGCGCGTCAACTGCATGAAGAGCTCTTCCTTGCCGATTGTCGGATAGCGAATCGGATGCCTGCGAAACATCGTGCCCATCATCTCTCGCCAGAGGACTCTCAGCGGCTCATCCTGGTCTTTCGCGATCTCGTTGAGGATAATGCCCCGCTGAGTTTCGACCTCTTTTTCCGGAAGGGTCGCCCCGGTGTAGCAATGCGACAACAGAAAGAGCACCTTGTCGAAGTACTGGGAGGGTGCCACCGCGTGGTAGCACGTGTGATCGGTAGTTGTATAGGCGTTTGTCAGGCCCCCGAACTGGTCGGAGAAATCCTCTATCTTATCTTTTGTCATTGCTGAGGTTCCGTCGCTCTCGACATGCTCCAGGAAATGAGATATCCCGCAGCCTAGATACTCCTGCTCGTAGATGGTTCCAGCTCGAACGATTATCCGAACCGCGACCACCGGCGCCGAGTGGTCCTCCGCAACCGCCACGGTTAGGCCGCTGGGCAGCCTTTTCAGAAGCACCTCATCCGGTGAGATCATTGCTGAATAAGCTCCTGTCAAACTCGTCAGAGCGAATAGCGCCGCAATCAGAATTCCGGCCCTTTTGCACATTGAATTCATGATACAACTCCGATATTGCGCTCATAAATTATCTTAAAACGTCGTAATCTCCCTGTTCTTGGCCTCGTCATACTCCTTCATGAACCAATAGAGCAACTCCACCGTGTTCTCGAAATCGCAACGCGAAAGCAATCCCGCCGAAGAGTGAATGTACCTGCAAACGACACTAATGACGACGCATGGAACGCCTGATTCTGTCAGCTGAATGGCCCGTCCGTCTGTTCCGCCAGACCTGCGCACGACCACCTGGTAGGGGATGTCATGAGATTCGGCGGTCTTGATTAGAAGCTCGACCAGGGGGCGATTCGGAAGCATTGTTGGATCGTAGAAGCGAATCTGCGGCCCGCCGCCGAGATTGATCTCCGCCTCATCGACCGGCCCCAGCGTGTCGTTCGCCGGGGACCCTTCGAGGACGATCGCCACGTCAGGTTTGATAATATTCCTCGTGACGCCTGCCCCCTTGGACCCGACTTCCTCCTGAACGGTGCCCACACCATAGACAGTATTCGGGTGCTTTTCATTCTTAAGTCGCTTCATGCTTTCCACGACAACAGCGCAGCCAGCTCGATCATCCCATCCCTTGCCGAGATACATATCTCCTGGAAGCAGCCGCTCCGAGACAGTGTACGGCACGAATGGCGTACCGACTTTGACGCCAAAGCGCGCCGCATCATCCCTATCCTTCGCGCCGAAATCAACAAAAAGCTTCTCTATGGTTGGGGGAGGAGGTGGGCCACCGGGCTTGCTCCTGGTGAAGTGAACAGGTACGGAGCCGATGACACCTCGCAAATAGCCGTTTTCGGTCTTCAGAGTTACAACAGTGCCGGGGAGATCGCTTGCCCGCCATCCACCGAGATTCACCAGGGTAGCGCAGCCATCGGGCCTGATCCCCTGAACCATGAAGCCAATCTCGTCCATGTGAGCGGCGAGCATTATCTTCGGTGTCTTAGAGTATCCCTCCTTGGTACAGATGATACTGCCTATGCGGTCGGTATCTAACTTGCAGAATGAACCAAGTTCATCCCGCATGATGCCTCGGACCTCGTCCTCGAATCCGGGGGGGCCGAATGCGTCGGAGAGCCTATTTAGTATATCTTTGCCTTCTTTGCTCATTTCTCTCCTAGAAAATATCAAAGTCATGACCGCGCGGCGGACTGATGAAATTCAAGGTGACCGAATTGTCCCCTTCTGGTCCGCTGGTGCGCGAGAAATTCACGGAATAACTGTATCCAAAATACCACCTGTGCCGATTGAGAGAGTAGGGCCTTCGGCCGTGGGCCTGGAGCTAATAGCCAACTCGGAGTTCAACTACACGATCAGAATTTCTTGCCAGCGAGGGTGCAAGCAGATAGCCGCGCAACAGCTCTCAAGAGGGCCGTCTCAGCCCGCTCGACGTCGATCTCACGGTCCCCCTTATTGGCGCTCTCAAGTCTCCGTTTGGCTCTTTCCTTGGCCTTCTTGGCCCGGTCCACCGAGATGGAGTCCGAGCTCTCTGCAGTCTGTGCGAGAATAATGACTCTATCTGGAATGACCTCGACGAAGCCGCCGCTGACGGCGAAATACTGTATCTTTGCTCCTATCCTGTAAGACAAGACGCCTGGTCTCAGCGATGTGAGAAAAGGGGTGTGCTCTGGGAACACCTCGAAGTCGCCCTCGGTACCTGGCACACGCAATTCGTCAACCTGCTCGAATACAAGCTGTTCAGTCGGAGTGACTATCGCCAGCGAGAGCTTCTCAGTTTGTTCTTGCAATTACTGCTCCTTTGATGCGACTTCGGACATTGATGCTGTCGAGGCTCAGAGATTTTTGCTCTTTTCGATGGCTTCCTCAATGGTGCCGACCATATAGAACGCTTGCTCTGGCAATTCGTCGTGCTTCCCTTGAACGATCTCCTGGAAGCCCTTAATCGTGTCCTCGATCTTGACGTATTTCCCCTCGAGGCCGGTGAACTGCTCCGCCACGAACATTGGCTGCGATAGGAAGCGCTGGATCTTCCTTGCCCTTGCTACAATCAGCTTGTCATCCTCGGAGAGCTCATCGATGCCCAGGATCGCAATAATGTCCTGAAGGTCTCTGTACCGTTGTAGTATGAGCTGCACCTCTCTTGCCGTGCTGTAGTGCTCCTCTCCAACCACCCTCGGATCGAGAATTCTGGATGTCGAAGCCAGAGGATCAACGGCCGGATATATGCCGAGCTCAACGATCTTCCGCTCCAGGGCGGTAGTGGCGTCGAGGTGGGCAAATGTCGTCGCCGGCGCGGGGTCGGTGTAATCGTCCGCTGGCACGTAAATGGCCTGGACGGACGTGATTGAGCCCTTTTTGGTCGATGTGATTCGCTCCTGGAGTTCGCCCATCTCAGTGGCGAGCGTGGGCTGATATCCTAC
>JAFGIT010000124.1 GCA_016929465.1 Candidatus Coatesiibacteriota bacterium
ATCTGAGGGCCAGAAGCAGCGCATCGCGATTGCCAGGGCACTGATAAGGCGCCCCTCTATCCTGATCCTGGACGAGGCGACATCGAACCTGAATGTGTCGCTGCAGCGGCGGATACTGACAAATATCCGCAGCTGGGACCAGAAGCCGACCCTGATAGTCGTGAGCCACAGAGTTACCGCAGTGCAGGACGCAGATGAGATCATCGTCCTGAAGGAGGGCCGCATCGTCGAGCGTGGTAGCCACGAAGAACTCACGAAGCGTAAAGGGCAATATCAGGCGCTGTTTTCAGGTGCCGGGGAGGCGTCTTGATACGACGCGGCGATGCGGTCGGAATCGCCGGGGATGCTGCTAAATAGTGTGGGCGGAACAGGATTCGAACCTGCGACCCCCGGCTTGTAAGGCCGATGCTCTAACCAGCTGAGCTATCCGCCCCGCTTGTTAGTTATTGCTGAATGGCCTTTATCACGAGACGGCGATTCTTGTATCTGCCGTCCTCTGTGCTGTTCGGTGCAACCGGCAGCAACTTTCCGTAGCTCACGCACCTCATGCTCCCTTCGAGGAGGCCGTGCGCGCATAGCGCTTCTTTGACTGCCTCAGCTCTCTTGGTGCCCAGCCAGAGGTTGTACTCCTGGGAGCCCACGTCGTCGCTGTTGGCCTCAATGACAAACGTCAGGCCATGCGAGAGCTTCATCCTGCGGACTACCTTCTCCAAAAGCGGCGTTGCATCCGGTCTCAAGGTGTATTCATTGAAGTCGAAGAGGGAATCCATCGGGATAACCTCTTCCCAGTCCGCCGGCTCATGGATCGCCGAAGCCCCTGGAAGCTCCCGGTCCAGTTCCCGCTGAAGAGCAAATGCTCTCAATTGCTCCCTGAGCGTGTCGGTCTCGGAGTAGTCGAGATCGACCTTCGCCTGGATCATATCACCCGTGGGATGCGAGTGCAGCGCGAGCTCGAATAGCCCCTTTGCAAGCCCCGGACGGCCTGCAAGGAGATAGGTCTTACCGAGATAATAATAGGTGGACGAAACGAGCGGGTGCGATTTGAATGCATATAATTCCGTGTAGATGTCTATCACACGCCAGAAGCACTCTGTGGCCTCGCCGAACTTCCCATCATATAGGAGCTCGATGCCTCTATCGTATAAATCCTGGCCCACACTCAATTCGCCGATGAATCTGCTGTAGTCCTCGTCGGCTAGAAGCCAATTGAAATCCGTCGGGACGGTAACGATGGCCCCTAATCCGGTGTTGGCAACCATAGCAAAGATACAGATTCCAACGGCGATTCCCGCAACCGAAGCTAATCCCCTGTTCACTGTCTCACCTTCCTCAATCTATTAAATTCTTGGCCCTTTCACTTATGCCGAAAGATCGGCGCTATCAGCGAGCCCTATTCACTCGCCTGAAGCCCGAACACTCGACAACAGATAACCCTCCGCGCGACTCGAAAGAGTCGAGAATCAGGTTAAGACCAAGCGTATCACTTGGCATATGTGGGGCCAATATACAGTTGAGGTTATGTTTTTCAATCTCTTTCTTGTGGCTGGGGGAAATTCCCATACAGACAATGGTGCTGATCTGGGTCGATCTGGCGATCAATTTGTAGAGGCCATCTGGGCCGGAAGTGCCGCCGGTCATATCGACGAAGACATCTCCCGTCCTGCTCTTTTTCGAGCCCACAACGATCCTGGGTCCCACGGCCTCCGCAGCATATCCCTTGTATTCATCGATCTCGAAAAGCAGGTCTATTACATCGCCCAAAAGGTAGGGCTTCGTCTCGGCTATTTTGTCGGTAAGGAATTTCGCGACCGAATTGTCGGCGGGGGTATGAATGCACATGAAAGGAAAGCCAAGCAGTCTCGCGGCATCGACCGTCCTGCAGTGGTTGGAGGCAGTCACAGAAGTCTGCACTTCCTTGATCCTGCCAGCAAACACACTCTCCGCCTGCCCTATTGGCATGCCCTTCTCTGCCCATAGATCAGTGCTCAGGTTCATGACGTCTGCTAGAGCAGCAAGCGCGCGACCTGATGGATGATGAGCCAAAACAAGATCAACGGAGCTTCCACCAGCCCTCAACCTATCAGCAAGTAGGACCTCAGCTGGTCCGATATCTATGCCAACAAGCGCACTTTCGATTTCAGTCGCTAAATCGCCAAAGAGTATCCGGCTGTCGGCAAACGGATTTACGAGACGGTCCTTGTCGAACCGCTTTTTTTCCTTATCGGAGAGCTTATCGAATCCCTCTTGCTCATCCTTCAGAAGACGCTCGATCTCGGCTCGGGGTCTTTGATCGGCCTTGATACCCGCCTCAATCGCCAGTCGATAGAGTTCTTCGAGCTTCAGCATCAGGTTCTCCTATACCAGTTGCCATGAGTACGCAACAGGCCAGGATTCGATTCAGGGTCTAGCCGAACCTCCTGGCCCTCTTGATCAGCTTCTTTCTCGCAGCCAAGGCTTTCCGTTTACGCTTTATGCAAGGCTTCTCGAAGAATACGCGCTTTCGATATTCGGATAACACGCCGGATTTCTCGCACTGCTTCTTGAAACGCCTAAGTGCAGAGTCAAACGATTCATCGTCCTTCACTCTAACCAGAGTCATTCATCATTTCCCCTCCTTTGCTTCTGGATATAACACTAAAGACCCAGCTTAATTATTACCAATTTTTATTCAAGTGTCAAGCTAACCTCTTCCTGAACCGGAAGACTCGACCAATATTCGGCCAAATGGGCCGATGTAACCTTACAGACCTTGGTGATAGCTGAGCTTTGTGTAACCTAATAACCCCCGGTATGGGCACCGGGTTCCGTCGAAATCGAGCTCAATTCCATCGTCGTGCAGCTTGCCAGAAACCGTGATGTCAAACGCTGCGATGGCCGCCCGATATGTCCGCTCTCTGGGCTTGCTTCCCTTCGGACACCGACCTGCCTCTGAATGCTGCATCTCCCGTTCTTCTGAATGTCTGACTTGAAACTTAGGACGCGAGACTTAAGACTCTCACGCATGAAAAAGGAAGAATTGAAGGGGACCCTGGCGCGCGCGAAGGGCACCCCTATGATGATTCAATACAAGCAGATCAGGGCGCAATATCCCGACTG
>JAFGIT010000125.1 GCA_016929465.1 Candidatus Coatesiibacteriota bacterium
GACTTTCGGGCCATCAAAGGTGCCGACCTTTGGCTCTCTCGCCTCAATTCCGTGCTCGTTCGCGAAGTGGAAGTAGAACTCATGCGTCTCGGCAGGCAGATTGACCGAACCGGAGTAGGTCCCCTGCGCTTGATCTCCATCTGACAGGGACATGCTATGGGCGTTGTCATCGACATAAACGTGCATAGTCGATGGTGGAGTGCCGCTCTCATCGTAGTAGTATGCTGAGAATACATAGATTGTCCCCTCGGTTCCGACGGTAGGGGAGACGGCTCCCTCCGAGAGAGCAGAATCGGGATAGACTGTCGGACCGTCGAAGGTGCCTGCTTCCGGCTCGCGATCCGAGCGGCCATTCTCATCACTGAAGCTGAAGTAGAACTTGTGATTTCCGGCCTTGAGCGAGACCGCCACTGAGTAGGTGCCGTCCGCTGTATCTCCATTTTGAAGCGCCATGTCACGCCCCGCGGAGTCATCTATATATACTCTCTTCGCAACCGGGGCATCACCGTCCTCGTCGAAATAGTGAACTGAGAAGGTGTAACTCAAATCAGTGGAGCCCGACTTGGGGGAGACTGCCCCCTGTGAGAGGATCGGATTGTGCTGGCCGCTTCCGTCTCGGTAGTGGTAGCCGACATCGACTTGGCCTGTGTCATAGACGCCATCTGTGCGGGTTGTGCGAGAACTCATACCTGCGTTCGACGCGCTGTCGCTGCCGGCGTCAACACAAGGACTCTGCTGCGACTGCCCCGAAGCGGTCTGGCTCAGGTAGTAGCCATCGACGAAGAGCGGGTCTTCTGAGAAGTTACCACTATCGCCTTCACAGTCTCCATCTTCGATGTCGCAATGGCTTATTTTCGAGCACATCATGCCATCGACATCGACCCCATTGCTCCAAAGTATGCTGTTCTCCAAGGTGGTTCCCCAGAAGCTGTTGTTGGAGGGATTGTCGATGAAGAGCCCATTAGCATCATTATCGACAATCGTCGAGCATTTTATGTGAGGGGAGTTGAGAGAATAGAGCGATTGAACGCAAATGCCTCCGCCCATACGACCGGTCTGAGTTCCATGCGCCGAAAGCTCATTCTGCGCGACAAGGCAGTTCCACACATAGGGAGAGACATACTCGTTGTATGAGACCAAGTATGCATCCCAGAAGCACATCCCCGCGCCGTAGGCCAGGCCCATCCCATAGCCGCATGCAGGTGAGTTCTCGTCCTTGGAAGAGCCGTAGATGGAATGCGAGATTGCCTCGATATCGTTATCGAGAACCACGCAATCTGTGACTATTGGGCCCGAGTATTCGCTGTAGATTCCGCCGCCGCACGCCTTTGTCGTGAAGCCCTGGTTATATCGATTCTCCGCATGGACAGAGTTCTTGCGAATCACACAATCCCTGATTTCCGGATGCTCTGACCATATAAATGAAACACCGCCACCAGAGGCTTCAGTGTCACTCGTCTCGCTGTTGGAGACTACTGACACCGAGTTTCCCTCTATTGTGCAGTATCTGATCTTGGGTTCGCACTCATCGACATAGATGCCGCCACCAGAGAGCTTGGTCGAATTATTCGAGATATGGCAACTCGAGATGATCGACGTCGCGCCTATAATGCAGATGCCGCCGCCGTAGTTGGAAGCGTAATTGTCGCTAATCGTGCATCCATCGATCCTCGAATCCCCGTCATCACATGATTTCACGTATATGCCGCCGCCCTGTTTCGTGGCTTGGTTCTCACTGATTAGGCAGTCATTGATCTGAAAAGTGCTCAGCTCGCAGAGGATGCCGCCGCCGTTTTCTGCCTTCCCGCCAGTTATAGTGAAGCCGTCTATTGAGACGCACAGGTCCTTGTAGATCGCGACGGCCCTATCGGTTCTCCCTCCATCGATCGTTGTCGTATTGACGTCGGGATCTCGTGTTCCCCCACCGGGCGGATAACCGCCAAGCATGGTCACATAGCCGCGGAATGTCACATTCTCATTGTATGTATTTGCCGCGACGTGAATTATATTGGGCTCTTCCTCGGTGCCGGTACTACAGGCTCTCATGCCCTGTTGGATAGTCTTGAACGCGTGGCTCCAGCTCAGGCCGTTGTCGTTGTCATCGCCGTTTGCCCCATCTACGTAATACTCGCCGTCATCCTGCAATGCACTGGGTCCATCATAGTGACCGCTATGCGGATCGCGGTCTGCGCCTCCGAGCTCGTCTTCGCAATAGAAATAGAAGGTGTGATCCCCTGCCGACAGGGAAGTCTCATAGATGTAGGTTCCGTCGGCCGGATCGCCATCATCGAGCGTCATGTCATGGCTTTCATCATTGTCGATGAACACCTTGATGAGCGATGGAATGTATCCCTCATCCTGGTAGTAATTGACCGAGTATTTGAATGTCGTCCTCGTCGTGCCGGACTCCGGATCAACGTCTCCATCGGATAGCACTGGATCGTCGTGGTGCACGACGGTAGAATAATGGTATCCCATATCGACGATGCCGCTGTCGGGCACTCTATCGGTCCGCGTTGTAAGGGTGTTGAGGCCATATTCAGAGGAGTAGTCATCGCCGGCATCGACACATGGACTCTGCTCCGGTTGCCCCGCCGCAGTCTGGCTGAGGAAATAGCCCTGCACAAAGAGCGGGTCGGCATCGATATTTCCCTCGCCTTCCCAGCCCCCTTCGATGTCGGAGTAGGTGGCGACCATTGAGCCATCTCCGCCGAACTCGTTGGACTCACCGTTGGCTAGATTGTCCCATATGATCGAATTGCTGAGCGTTGCGTCGCAGCTAGTTTCACAGTAAACGCCAGCACCTCCATTCTCTTCGGACGCGACATTGTCCGCGATTGTGCAATTCGATAGGCTGATAGAAGTGGGCTTCTCGTCATAGATCGCGCACATAACTCCCCCGCCAACATCGCTCGAATTGTCGGTTATGAGGCAATTCGTCAACAAGAGCAAGCCATCATATTTCCAGCTATAGACACCTCCCCCGCTCAATGCGACATTGCCTGAGATGTCGCAACTCGATATTGCCGGGTCGCCTCCTGTGACATATATTCCTCCGCCCTCTGCAGTCTCTGCCACATTGTTGATTATTTGGCAATCCATGAGCGTCAGATCACAACCGAAACACAAACCGCCACCATGATCGCCTGCCGCGTTGTTTGATATGAGGCAACGGACCAGAGCTGGCTGCGCCTCAGCTCCATAAATCAATATGCCTCCACCCCCCAAGGTGGCGAAGTTATCGCTGATTTCACAATCGATTAGTGTTGGTGAGCAATCATAACTATAGATCCCCCCCCCGTGACCCTCAGTTGATTGCGTTCTATTCTCGATTATCATGCAATCTATGAGCGTTGGATTCGAGTAATCATCCATATATATGCCCCCACCTCTGTCCGCGACATTGCCTTGGAAGACGCAGTTAGTCATCTCCGGAGAACTACCTTCGCAGCATATTCCCCCACCACCTCTGCACCAGCCGTCTGCAGAGTTCTCAATGAATTCGCAGTCCATTAGAATTGCGGAGCTATCTTTGAGAAAGATACCCAATCCATAGCATTGTGAAGTTTCTGCAGAATTCTTAATAAATGAGCAACCATGGAGAACCGGAGAACTCTCCTCGCAATAGAGACCTCCTCCTTCTTTGTGTCTCGGGCCCGATTTATCCAGGATATTCGCGGAAAATATGCAATCGCTAAAGGTGGGTGAACAAGAATAGCATCTGACGCCCGCCCCATGGTCAGCCAGTCCATTCTGGATTGTGAAGCCATCTATCGTAACCTCGAAATCCTCATTGATAACGATGACAGGACCCGCCGCATCACCATCGATTATTGTCTCATTGGCTTCCGCGTCTCTCGAGCCCCCACCGGGCGGGTATCCTCCCAACATGGTTAAATAGTCTGGCGTTGAGATGTTCTCTACGTATATTCCAGCCGCAACGTTCAAGACATCCGGGCAGCCCTCAAAACCGGTCTTGCACTTCTTTATCCCCGTAAGAATTGTGGCAACGGCTTCTCCCCAACTTAAGCCACTATTGCTGTTGTCCCCGTATGTGCAATCGACATAGTACATGACACTTCCGTCTCTCACCAAAGGGCCGTCATAGCTGCCGCTCTCTGGATCCCTATCCGAATCACCATGGCCGTTGCTGAAATAGAAATAGAATACATGCTGACCGGCGGCGAGCATTGTCTCATAGATGTATTTGCCATCCGCCGGATCGCCCGAATCGAGTGTCATGTCGTGTCCAACGTCTCCGTCAATGTGAACCCTCTTCATGGAGGGTGGGTAACCATTGATATCGCTGTAATCGACCGAAAAGCGGAATACAGTATCAGATGTACCCATTTGGGGATCGACGCTTCCTTTTGACAGGGAAGTATCGCCATCGACCTCCGGCCCCCTGTAATCGCCACCCTCGGGCTCGCGGTGGGTGCCACCATCGTTGTCCTCGCAATAGAAGTAGAATTCATGCACCCCTTCCGAAAGGTGTGTCTCGTAGGAGTAAATCCCGTCGAATCTCGAGCCTGAGGCGAAGTCCATGCTATGACCATTGTCGTGGTCGATGAAGACCTTGATGACTCTCGGCGGCTCTCCGCTATAGTCGATGAAGCGAACCAGATAGTTGAACGTCGTATCTTCCCGCCCGTATTCCGGCTCGACCTTTCCGTCCCTGAGGAATGGCCCGTGCCTATCGTCATCAAGCGGATAGTGCCAGCCCATATCGACCAGATGGAGGTCGGGCCCCAGATCCGTTCGGGTTGTGTACGTATCCAGACTATATTCCGAGGCGTAATCATCACCGGCGTCCACGCAAGGGCTTTGCTGATATTGGCCGGCCCCCATTTGGCTCAGATGATAGCCCTCAATAAAAAGCGGATCCTCAGAGATATTGCCATCCCCGCTGTCACAGTCTCCATCCCCAATATCGCAATGGGTGATATTGAGGCAATCTACCCCACATACATCATCTTCATTACCCCAGATGATGCAATTTCTAAGTTCAGGATTGCGGTCTGACGATGAATAAACGCCATGCTTGTCATTGTTCGCAATCGTGCAATTCGAGAGAATGTGCTGAGGGGCTCTTGTTCCCTTTGAGGGATAAATACCGATGCCCCCGGCTTCTATGGCGCCGTAGTTCGCATATCCAAATTCGGAAGTAATTCTGTTATGGGCAATAAGACAATTATGGACATGGCACTTGAGGTCAGGACTCGATGAGCCTGCCAAGCTAATCCCCGCGCCTATGACGTAACGAGATATATCATATCCACTCATAGGAGAATGATCCGGTGGGCTGAATCCCTGGGATGTACATGAGTTAACATCATCCACCTCAAAGGATAAGCCTGCTTCATTGTTGAGGACTCTTGCATCTGAGAGATCGAGTAACGTGGAGCTTGAGTAGATTCCACCTCCGTATGCGGCAGAAATTAATCCCAGATAAGAATATTGAATTGCCATAGCCTTAACAGCGTTGTCATTAAACTCACAGTCCACGATGGATGCTTCACAACTGCCGAGAAATAAGCCTCCACCGTAGGCGCAAGCGATGTTATAATTGCCCCCAGGACGTCCGTGGCTGTAGGCGTAGCACAAATTGTTGGATACCGCGCAACCAGTCATTGTCAGAATTGAATCGCTGCATCGGAGTCCGCCGCCAACTGCGTCGGCTGAAGTCGCCTCATGATAGGCGGTGTTGCTGTCAATTGCACAATTGAATAAGCTCAGCGTTGAGGTCAAGACATAAAGACCTCCTCCGGCCGCCTTGTCAGAATATTCGTCCAAATAGGCTTTATTCCCCTCGACGGCGCAATTGAATAGATGGAGATTCGTATTCTCCACATATAATCCACCCCCATATTGCGCCTTGCCATTCGTGATTGAGAAGCCGTCGATTAGAACTCCCTCAACGTCGGTAGCTATTACAACCGACCCCGCCTCGGAGCCATCGATAACCGTCTCATTCGCCTCCCAATCCCGCTTGCCGCCGCCCGGTGGATAGCCACCTAGGAGCGTGATGTAGCTATGCAACGAGACGTTCTCATAGTAGGTCTCGGCAGCGACATGGACCACATCAGGATCACGAACCCAGCCCGAATTGCAGGCTTCGATGCCTCGCCCGATTGTCGCAAAAGCGTCGCTCCAGCTCATTCCGCTGTTGCTATCATCACCGTTCGCTTTGTCAACGAAGTATTCGCCCTGGTCCTGCGTCACGCTAGGGCCGTCATACGTCCCGCTATTCGGATCTCTGTCCGCGGTGCCTCGCCCGTCTTCGCAATAGAAATAGAAGGTGTGTTCGCCCTTCGCGAGTGTCGTATGGTAGGTGTATGTACCATCATAGGCATAGCCTTCATCGAGGGTCATATCGTGACCGCTATCGTCATCAATATGGACCTTGATCAACGAAGGAGGGCTTTCTTCTGCCTGATAGTAATGGACCGAATAGGTGAATTCCGTATCGGGTGTTCCTGCTTTGGGAGTTAGATCTCCATTCGATAGATCAGGGGCGGTGGCTTCACAATCGAAGTGATAGCCAATATCCACGATCCCGGTATCATTGATACCATCTGTGCGGGTCGTGTATTCGTTTAGACCGTAGGACGCCGCCGTGCCGTCTCCAGCATTGACACATGGACTCTGATGGTCCTGCCCGGCATCAGTCTGACTCAAGTAGTATTTGAATACAAACAGAGGATCTGCGGAGAAATTACTATTCTGGCCGCTGCAGTCGCCATCCTCAATATCGCAGTGACTGATGCCCGCGCAGTCAATCCATTGGAGGTCATCGTTGTTGTCCCAGAGGATGCAATTTATGAGCTGCAGCTCGGCCTCGACGGTTGGATCGGTATATATCCCACATCCCTCGTTGTTGGCGATTGTGCAGTTCCTGAATACCGAATCCTCTGGAACATCGACCGATATAGCGCTGGCTCCACCATTTTCCGCGATCAGGCAATCGGATATATCAGCACTCATCAGCCGCATGCCACCGACGCCGTCAGACGACTCGGGCGAATTGTCAGCTATGACGCACCTTTTCATTGCAATGTGGTTGGCTTCTCCGCCATAGTCTTTGAAGGCTATTCCGGCCCCTGTCCCATTGCTATCGATAATTCGATTGCCGGTGATCACGCAGTCCAGAATTTCCGGCCGGGAAGAACGGCCTGACCACGTTACAACCAATATCCCTGCTCCATCGCCCTCCACATAGCTAGTGTTGTCTCGTATGACGCAGTTTTTGATCTTGGGTGAAGCATTCTGGATCCATATTCCAGCCCCGCCCTTGTCGAATGCTGCCCCACCTCCGTCGGTTTTGTTGTCGCATAGAATGCAGTTGGCGACAATTGGGGAGCAATCTACAATTGCGAGACCGCCATCAGTGCGTTCAGCTGCATTCGAAATTGTAAATCCGTCGATTCTGGCATCTGGCACGCCATTGAATTCGACCGTACGGGATGAGCTGTTTCCAATGATAATAGTCCGATTCGCTTCAGGGTTGCGTTCTCCTCCGCCGCAGGGATAGCCACCCAATAGAGCTATTCCAGTATAGTAATCGCGACTTTCATTTCGAAACGGCAGCCATTCTTTATATATTCCTTCCGCGACGTGGACAGTCTCCGGACCGTCATTCTGCGCGCAAGCGTTCCTAGCTCTATCAATCGTCGCAAACGCATGTCCCCAGCTGGTGCCGCTATTGCCGTCGTTGCCGTAGGTCTTGTCAACATAATAGTCTGTGCCAGCAAGGGCCGGTGCGACAACGAAGGCGGCCACGAATATCGACATCGCGAGAGGCAATACACAGTTATTGAATCTCATTCCATCTCTCCTTTAATCAACTCGTTTGAGCTCGTAAAGGCCCCCAGGGGCCGGGTGGCAAACCATCTCCAATCAAGACGATTCTGGTCTATTGTAACGTAATCAAATGCGTTCCTATATCCGACTGTGGGGATATCGTCCCCGGTCGGACGAAGGCGGCGAAGAACCGGAACTCGCCCGCCATGTCGAACGGCTCATTGCCGGGCAAACCGATCTCCCAGGAAACGACTCCAGGTATTGTCGATTCATCCATCGAATAGCCTTCGTAGAGTGGTATTACTCCTGCCTGCCAATTCACATTCGTCCCATGTCCGAAGGGCGAATAGAATGTCCCTTCGGGGGACAAGACCACGACCACCAAGTCGGCCACTGTCTCATATCTCGGCAATCTGAAATCGAGCCATACGTGCGCCGTGTCGCCCATGAACCAGTAGGTGTCATCGTCGCTGCTTACCCCGACAAAGGGCATCCCCGTGAGCGTAAACTCATCGACCGCGACGTTCGACGCCAGGTCGAATGTGGCGGTATCGAACGCAGCCATCCGAACCGTGTAGGTGCCGGTCTCCGTGATCTGCGGCAGGCCGCAGGGGAGCGACGAGTTCCACCATAATGCGTTGAAATCGAAGTCGGAACCAATGTTGAGACCTGACAGAAGAGGTAGGAGCCCTTCCTGCCAGCCGTCGTAGAACGTGCTCGACCAATGCCGCTCCGCGGGACCGCCCAGGTCGAATGTCAGTACCAGGTAAACGTCAACGCACCGCTGGATGCCCGAGTTCGTGCAGCCAACGGATAGATCGAGAGTATCATCGAATTCGAATTCGGCCGCGCTGGCCGATACCGACATGACGAGTTCGCCGAGCGTGCCGATCCCACTCAATGGAATGCCTATCGACGGGAACTCCGGATCGTCCGAATTGACGGTTAGCTCTGCCTCGTATTCACCGAAGTCATCGGGTGAGAACCGGACCGTGACGGCTATCGACTCTTCCGCCCCGACGGTCTCAGGGAATCCGGCCTCGTACTCCACCTCGAATGCACTGGAAGCGAGCTCAACGCTCTCGACTGTCAGCGGGGCAAAGCCAACATTCTCAATCAAGACATTTCTTTCGCGAACAAGCCCCACACCGACCTCTCCGAAATCGAGATGGTCTGGGCTGGCCGAGATGTGTGGTGCTGGCAGGTGGTAGTCGCATTCGGCATCCGGGGTCGATGGAGCGGCTTCGATATTGCCGGCGATGTCCGTCGCTATCGTATAGAGAGCATATAGGCCGGGACCATCGGGACAATCGAACTCGAATATGCCGTCAGAATCCTCGCTCTGAAGGCCTGAATCGAGCCACTCCCCATCGTCAACTCGATACCATAGCCTCACGCTCTCCACCGCCGATCGGGTATCACGGCCCGCGAAGTAGACCGATATCGGCAATTCGGTCGCAGATTCCGGCGCGGAAGCGGATGAATTCGGCGCTGTAAGGTCTATTTCGATGCCGTCGTCGGCTCCTGATAGCGACTCGGCATTGGAGGCCTTGTCATAGGCGCGGGTGTAGAATTCGTAAGTCCCCTCTTTCAAGGGCGCGGGTGTGAAATTGTACGAACCCGCCGCCTCGGTCAGCTTCACAACCAGGGACCAGCTTCCCCCCTCAAAGCGGCTGTAGAGCCTCACGCTGCCGATGCCTGACCCAGAATCAGAACTGGTATAATCGACCTTGATCGGTGCTGAATTTCCATATTCGTGCTCAATGGAGCAGGACGACTTCGGTGCAATCCTATCGACCATCACCGAGACATCTGCAGCCGTTTTCGCCTGCTCCGCGTTGCCCGCTTCATCCCAGGCAATGGTGTAGAAGGCATATACGCCATCCAACGTGCTGACCGGAGCGTAGCTGAATGTGCCGCTTGCCTCTTGAGAAGAGAGGCCTGTGGTGACGAATGCCCCGCCATTGAACGACACCCAAAGCGAGACTTCTGCAACGCCAGACGCCGTGTCGCTCGCGTTGAAATCGACCAAGATCGGGAATGATGAATACTCCGAATCCGAACTCGCCGAGGATATAGGGGCATCGAGATCGAAGGTTACTATCGTATCTGGTGCTCCGGGGACCGCCTCAGCATTGCCAGCCCGGTCGGAAGCGAGCGAATAGAACGAATAGATGCCATCAGTGACAACTCCGGGAGTGAAACTGAAACTGCCAGAAAGGCCATAATTGGTGAGACCAGCATCGGAATAGGCGGAGCCATTGACCGACACCCAGAGCGAGACCTCGAAAATTCCGGAGCTATCGTCGCTTGCCTCGAACGGGATTATGAGCGGGAAGCCGCTTGCATAGGCCGACGGATACGAAACGGATGAAGAAGGAGCGATGCGGTCGAAGACAAGCGCGCCACCGTCTGGGGATCCAGGCAGCGCCTCGGTGTTGCCGGCGTTATCGGCAGCGGTCGTGGCGAAGCGATACGTCCCATCGCCATTTGGCGGCATAAACGCAAAGACCTCGTCCTCGTGTAGCCCCGATGCGGATATGCTGAGACCGGAATCCTCCCATTCACCGCCATCGAATGAGAACCAGAGCTCCACACTGCTCAATCCGCTGAGCGAATCGCTTGCCGAATAGGGGATATCAATAGGCGCGCTGTTGGCATATACGCCCTGGGACGGCAAAGAGGCCGCGGATGACGGCGCTGTGCAGTCGTAGATCGTCTTCGTTGGTATCGTCTGGGGCAAGGCTTCGAGATTGCCTGAATTGTCACGTCCCCGCGTGCAGAGGCCATACATTCCTTCACCAAGGGATGACACATCGACGTATATCTTGTCGCCGTGTGGCCCGCCAGACGCCCCGGCACTTGTCCAGGCCTCGCTGCCGACCTTGATCCACGCCTCCACCGAGGCGATGCCCGAAAGCGAATCTTCGGCACTGTAGGCCAATTCGATCGTGCCGTCATTGGTGTAGTCCGGTGACGTGCAATCCGTCTCCGGCGGCGTCCAGTCGATTATGGTAGAGCAATCAAATGACACTGGCGCCTCCTCGACATATCCTGCCTCATCTGTCGCAATAGTGTAGAAGTAATATCTCCCTTCGACCGACTCCGAAGGAGTGAACTGGAGGCTCCCTGAATCCCCATCTCCTGAGAGACCGGTGTCAAACCACTCGCCCCCCTCACATTTTGCCCAGAGAACGACTTCGGCGATCTGTGTTACCGCGTCGCCGGCCGAGAAAGTCACCTCGATGGGGAATGCATTCCCATAGGCACTAGCGGCTGCTGCAGACTCCGGCGGATTCAGGTCAACAAGCACAGAGCAATCGTATCCGGCTGCCGGTGCACTTTCCTCATTTCCGGCCTCGTCGATTCCGACGGAGTAGAACCGATACTCTCCCTCAACACCCTGCGCGGAGAACTGAACCGTGCCGGAATCCTCATAGACAGTTGTGAATAGCGACCAGTCCCCATCGAACCAGTAGTAGATATCGATCGACTTGACCTCATAGGATTCAGTCGAGGTAAAGGCTAGGTCGAACTCGGACGAAATGCTGATGACTGGTGCAGTCACCGACGTCTGCGGTGCTGTTGCATCGAACAGAGTGGTCGTATCAGCAAAGCTCGGAGCTGGCTCGATTAGGCCGCTGTCATTTCGGGCCTTCGTGCAGAACTGGTAGTAGCCCTGACCGCTGGCGCAGGTGAAGTCGAATTCACCCATCTCCTCTGATGATACCTGTTCGGTCTCTGCCCAGTCTTCGGCCTCTGCGGCTTCAAGTGTCACTCCGTAGCGGTAGTAGAGCGTAACGCAGTCGTACCCGTCATTGCCGATGTCGATCTCGAAGTCGAGAGCGATAGCCTCCTCGGTCACGAATTCAGGACCTTCGACGCTCGAGAGCGCGAGCCGCGGGTCATAGAGGCAAGTTGCGTCGGGCTCCCCGTCCGTGCTCTCAGTGTTTCCCGCTTCATCCTTCGCAGAGAGGTAGAAGTCGTAGTAGCCGGGGCCCATATCGGCTGCCCAATCGAAGAGGCCATAAGCTTCGCCGCTTTCCTCCCCGGTGTCGCGCAGTGTGTCATCCTCGCCGCCTTCCAGGTCGGTGTATCGGTAGTAGAGATGGACGTTCGCAATTGGTGTCAGCGTGTCTGTGGCCTCATATTCAACGCCAATTGTCGTATCGTTCACTGCCGCATCGACACGTGCCGTGCAGACGGGTGGCGTTGTGTCGAATGCGCACGATGCGTCCACAGTGGTGGGCGTCTCGGTGTTACCCGCTCCGTCCGTCGCAGCACCGGCGAATTCATAAACTCCATCGCCGTAGGGAAGGGAGACATCGAATGAGCCTTCAGCGGCAGAACTCGAATGGCCGGTATCCTGCCAATCTCCGCCGCTGAATCTGTACCAGAGCGAGAATTGAGTGATACCGGTCAGTGCGTCAGATGCGGAATAATCAACTGCCACCGGAGATGTTCCCGTCCATTGAGGGCAGCTGAGTGATGATGTGGGAGGCGTCCGGTCCAGGATGAATGCGTCATCAGGGGCCGAAGGCGATTCGTCGTTGTCGAAGTTGTCAGTCGCGAGCGTCATGACTTCGTATGTGCCGTCACCGTACTCTGGAGTTATTGCAGTCGGATCGAGTGAGAGAATTCCGCTCTCTCCAGAGTCAGAAATGCCGGAGTAGATCCAATCGGATTCTCCCGAGAAGCGGTAGTAAAGGAGGGTATATTTCAGGCCGGAATATGCATCTGATGCGGTGAAGTTGACCGCAAATGGGAGTGAATTAGTGGAGTCATCATCGATCCAACAGGTTGATTCGGGCGGCGTAAAATCGGCCTCTACGCTGTCATCAGCGGCGCCGGGGGCCTCCTCGACGTTGCCGGCGGAGTCACGGGCGATAGTGTAGAACGAATAGATGCCGTCGCCGTTAGTGAAGGAGAAGACAATCCTACCGGACTCGCCTGAACCTGTGAGACCGGAATCGGTCCATGTGCACCCCTCAAATGCATACCAGAGCGACATTTCATCTATCTGGTGATCGTCTGAGGCCTCATAATCGACGTTGACCCATGATTGATTGGTGGTCTCGTTGCAGGCACAGCTTGATTCTGGCTTGTTGGTCTCAAAGACAAATATTCCATCAGCCGTCGCAGGAGCATCTTCGACGTTTCCGTTTTCATCCTCGCAGATGGTGTAGAAGGCATATTCGCCCTCTCCGTCAGCTGCATCGAAGTTGAATGCGCCAGCCTCCTCATCACTGGTCAGGCCGCTATCTGTCCAAGTGCCGTCCTCAAAACTGAACCAGAGAGTGGTCGTCTTGACTCCGCTAACGGCATCGGATGCGGTGAATTCGATTATGAATGGTGTCGAATTGGAGTAGCCGCCGCTACTCACGCTCGATGAGGGAGGGGTGTCGTCATATAGAGTGGTGCAATCGGATGTCCCAGGCGGCTCCTCGACATTGCCAGCATGGTCGGTCGCGATCGTATAGAAAGCATAATTGCCGTTGCCATTACCGAGAAGTACATCGAACGTTCCGTTCACATCCTCCGATGTGTCTATCTCATAGAATCCGCCGTCATTGAATTGCATCAACAATGCCACGTTTTGTACGCCCGAATACTCATCAGAAGATGTGTATTGGACCTCAATGGCCGATGACCGTGTCCGATCCGGTGTCGTGCAGCTTGATTGGGGCGCGTCGTAGTCATTGGCTATATACGGTCCGTCGATCGCTCCTTGTGAGGGGATTCTATCGCTTCCGCTATGGCCATCCTCGCAGATCATATAGTATTGAGCCAATCCTTCCGTATCTATTGTTCCCGTCCACGAGTAGACGCCGTCGCCCGCATCTCCCGTATCGAGCTCCATGCTTTGCGGATTCTCATTTATCACTACCTCTATGGTGCTTGGCGCGTATCCCTCTGCGCTGAAGTAGGTCACATAGAAGGTGAATTGAGTGTCCGTCTGACCTGAGTCCGGAGAGAAGGATGGAGTCGATAGTTTAGGACCAGAATACTCCGGGAAATAATGATAGCCCATGTCCACCATCCCGTCGTCTTCGGCCTGATCGGTCCGGGTAGTATAGTCGTCCATTCCGTATTCCGAGGCAGAGTCGTCCCCGGCGTCGGCGCAAGGGCTTTGTTCGCTCTCTCCGGCCGCTGTTTGGCTCAGATGATAGCCTTCCGTGAAGAGAGGATCTTCGTCGATATTTCCCTCTCCTTCCCAGCCGCCTTCGATGTCGGAGTAGGTGACAGTGATATTCTCGCATTCGCCGCCGATCTCATCGGGGGTATTGCCCCATAGGATCGAGTTGAGGATGACCGGTTCGCAAGTCGAACTGTAGCAATTGACGCCCCCTCCCCCCTCCTCACCCTCATTGCCCTCGATGGTGCAATTCATAATGACAGGTGAGCATTCCGCAAAGGTGTAGATCGGACCGCCATAGCTGTCGGCGGTATTGTCGATGAAGAGACAGTTCGTGAAAGTCCTGGCCCCCGCCCCATAGCACCAAATGCCGCCGCCACTTGCCCTGGTATCGTTTCCGCTCAGCAAGCAGTCGATTAGAGTGAGTGCGCCATCTCCACGGCTGTAGATCGCGCCGCCGCCGGATGTCGCAAAGCAATTCTCGATTGTGCAATCGATCAGAGTCAGTGAACCTGCATAATAGTGCAGTATTCCTCCTCCCATGCCAACAACGTAACCATTGGCAATAGTGATGCCATCGAGAGTGATGTCATCATCTCCATCGATGTAGATTACCTTCTCACTGCCTCCTCCGTCGATGATTGTCGAGCTCGTGCCCGTGCCGCGAGTTCCCCCTCCATACGGATAGCCACCCAGCAAGATGATATGGTCATTCAGTTCGAGATGCTCATAGTATTTGCCCTCTGAGACGTGGATGACATCCGGATCATCTTCGGTTCCAAAGATGCAGGCATCGACCCCTGCTTGAATTGAGGCGAAGGCATCGTCCCAGCTCAATCCTGAATTATCGTCATTGCCATAGATGGCATGTACGTAAAAGTCGCACTGTGGATCGTAGGTGACATCTGGCTCCACATATGCCTCATTTTCTGGCTCACGAGCGCTATTCTGATACTCATCCTCGAAGTAGAAGTAATAGGTGTGCTCTCCGTCATCCAAAGTCGTTCTGAATGAATAGGTCCCATCTTCAGCATTTCCACTATCCAGGGCCATGTCATGTTCGTATTCCCCATCCAATATGACCTTTGCGACTGATGGAGAAGATCCCTCCGGGTCGTAATAGTGCACGGTATATTTGTAGTGCCTGCAAGTGGTTCCCTCTTTGGGATCGACGTTGGGGGCTGACAGTACCGGAGGATCATTGACGAAGGGTCCTTCATAGACTCCCACGAAAGGCTCGGAATCACCTCGCCCGTTCTCGTTTTCGAAGTGGAATTTCATGTTGTGTTGGCCAGAGGGGAGAGTTGTCTCGTAGATATATGTGCCGTTCGATGCCGTGCCGGAATCGAGTGTCATTTCATGCCCCGAATCATAGTCGATATAGACCAGCTTAATGGATGGCGCGTAGCCATCTGCGTCGTAGTAATCGACGGAATATCTGAAGGTGGTGCTCGAATAGCCTGAACCCGGGTCAATGGTACCATTGGATAGCGAGGTGTCGCCATCCACAAATGGGCCTTTATGGGAATCTGTCGCCGGTTCTCTGCACTTCCCATCGTCGCCATCTTCGCAGTAGAAGTAGTAAACATGGTCCCCTTGGCTCAGCTTTGTCTTGAACGAGTAATCCCCGTCATGGGCATAGCCGCTATCGAAGGTCATATCGTGCCCGCCATCGTCGCTTATATAGACCTTCAACAGGCTGGGGCTGTCACCATCCACATCTCGATAGTGCACTTGGAATGTGAATTCCGTATTCTCGGTACCATTCTCCGGAGAGACTCGTCCACCCGACAGCACCGGATTGTGATTATCTTTGGTGGACGGGTAATGCCAGCCCCGATCTAATATATAGAGGTCTGGCATGGAATCTGTTCGCGTGGAGCGATCGGCCAGCCCGATAGACAGCGCGTAGTCGCTGCCAGAATCTAGGCAAGGGCTGTCGGTGCTCTGCCCGGACTGCTTCTGGCTCAGATGGTAAGACTCGACGAATATCGGGTCTTCTGAGATATTTCCTGACGAACCTTCGCAATCGCCGTCCTCTATGTCGCAATAGCTCAAATTTGCGCAAACAAACCCGCTAACGTCATCGGCATTGCCCCAGATTATGCTGTCGATCAGCGTGGGCCTCGAGTAGTCCGTCGCGTAGATGCCCTCGTGAGTGTTGTTCGCAATGGTGCAATTGCTCAATTTCGGCGCGGAATAGTAGCTATTCGACATGGAGAAGAACAATCCTCCGGCCTTCTCGTATTTCGATGAATAGGCCCTGGATATGGTAGTATCGACTATATTCTCGGCCACGAGACAGTTCCGGAGCACCGGTGCGATGCTGCGGCTTACCGCGTCCTGAATGAAGATGCCTCCGCCGATAGAGGAAGCGTACCGATTGCCAACTCCACACGATGGGGAGAAATCGGCATCTCCGTCGTCTGAGTCGCTGTATGAGCCCTGCCAATGTGCTCTTGCGTAAGACCGATTCCCGACAACTTGGGTATGTATCAATGTAGGCGAGGATGTCTTTGAGTATATGCCGCCACCCCTCGCATACGCATTGTCGGCATATCCGATGTATGAGCTGCTGTTTGCATATGTCTCGTTGTCCCTGACGGCGCAATCGACAAATGAGGCATGGCATTCGGTCAAATAGACGCCGCCACCGTAGGTGTAGGCTTTTCCTTCAGGGTACCCGTAGGATTCTGTATTAGCCTTGGCCTGATTGTTGAGAATCGTGCAGTTAATCAGCGTCAAGACGGAAGCAGTCGAGTATAGGCCGCCGCCGTGTGCTGTCTGTGTGCTGGTGCCACTCTTATAGGCCAGGTTGTCCCTTATCGTGCAGTTCAACAACTCGACCTTGGAGTTATCACAGAAGATGCCGCCGCCATAGTTAGCCTTTCCATTGACGATCGTGAACCCATCGATTCTGACGTTCTCGTCCCCATTCAGCGTCACTACTGACCCGGCGTCCGAACCATCGATCGAGGTCCAGTTAGCCTGCCAGTTACGTTCCCCTCCCCCGACAGGATAGCCTCCGAGAATTATCATGTAGTCATCAGGATGGACGTTCTCATAGTAGGTCTCTGCGGCAACGTGGACGAAATCCGGATCGGTCTCCGTCCCTGTGGTGCATGCGTCGATACCTTTCTGAATTGTCGCGAATGCATCTCCCCAGCTCTCGCCGCTGTTGCTGTCGCTGCCGTAAGTTTTGTCAACGTAGTATTCGCCCCCTTTGCCCGATACACTCGGGCCGTCGTATGAGCCGCTGTCGGGGTCCGCATCCGAGTCGCCATGTCCATTCACGCAGTAGAAATAGAAGGTGTGTTCACCCTCGGCGAGTGTTGTCCGGTAGATATAGGTGCCGTCTGAGGAGTCGCCGTCATTGAGCGTCATATTGTGACCTTCGTCGCTGTCGATGAAGACCTTGATCGGTGATGGGGCGCTCCCCTCCGCCTGATAGTAATGGACTGAGTAGGTAAACTCAGTACTGAGGGTCCCTGATTCTGGATCGACCTTGCCATTCGAGAGAACAGGGGCGGTGTATTCGACATCGGTGAAATAGTGGTAACCCATATCCACAATGCCTCCGTCGGGAACACCATCAGTTCGCGTGGTGCGGTCATCCAAGTCGAGACTCGAGGCAGAATAATTCCCGGCGTCCACGCATGGGCTCTGCTCCGACTGCCCCGCCGCAGTCTGGCTCAAGTAGTAGCCGCCCAAAAAGAGCGGGTCCTCGGAGATGTTGTTTTGCTCGCCCGCGCAGCTTCCATCGCCGATATCGCAATAATAGAGCCGATTGCAGGTTACGCCGTCTATGTCGCCTTCATTGCCCCAGATGATGCAGTTCTTCACGGTCAAATAGGCCGCATAGTCTGCATCAAGGCCGCGCTTTGAGTTATTCGCTATCGTGCAATTCGAAATCGCCGGCGAGCGTGGGCTGTTGTCAGGCTGAGCAAGATGAATGCCTCCCGCACCTGCAACATGGACCCAACCTTTGCCGCCATCGCATTGGTATGTATTATCGCATACCAGGCAGTTCTTGATGAATGGGGCATCGGAGGTATTTCGGGCCCCCTTGATGTATATTCCTCCACCCTGACAGTATGTTGCACTACCCTCTCCTCCGTCATCCGGAGAATATTCGGATTCTGATGACGGTGACTCGCTGTGTGAGCTGCCGGATGAACCGCAGCAGTACGCGTAGGCCTCGCTGGTATTGTGGTTTGCGGTGCAGTGCAGCAAATCAGTTTTTGAGTTCTCTGAATAGACACCTCCACCATAGCTGAGTGCATAGGCGGAGTCATAGGTAGTGCCCGTGGTATATGTGTAGATTGTGTTGTAATTGAATTCGGAGGCTGTGATTTGCGCGGTGCAATCCAGCAGATAGATGCCGCCTCCGTATGCCCTTGCATAGCCATGACCTATATTGTACGACCTGGTAAGGTTCTCCGAAACCACGCAGTTGGTTATTTCAACCTGAGAGGTAAGGCAGCAAATACCGCCGCCATAGGCGTAATACTGCCCTTCAGAGCCCAGAGCCAAAGCGCTGTTATTCATGATAGAGCAATTGATGAGAGTCAGGGATGACCCGGTGCATCTAACTCCCCCACCCCTCACGGAATTACCATTTGTAATCGTGAAACC
>JAFGIT010000126.1 GCA_016929465.1 Candidatus Coatesiibacteriota bacterium
ATCCAATTCATGCCCTAAATAAATACGAAACACCACCCGAATCTCCAACTAAATATGACGCTCAAAACACTCGTGAAAATCGGTGTTGAAGGTTCAGGAGTATATGCGATTTATTATCACGGTTCTCACGAAGCCTATCTGCCCATTGCGGAATCGCTGCAGAATAGGCCTGTTTACGTCGGCAAAGCAGTTCCAACCGGCTCCCGGAAAGGGGGAAAAGGTCTCTCCGGAAGCCAGGAACTCCAAAGAAGACTCAAGGACCACTGCAAAAGCTTGGAACAGGCTGACCACCTGAACATTCAGGACTTTGGATGCCGATATTTAGCAATTGTCCCCATCTGGATTACTTTGGCAGAGCGGTTTTTGATCGAGCATTACAGGCCCATATGGAACGTATGCGTGGATGGGTTTGGAGACCATGATCCGGGTGCCGGGAGGTTGGGAATGAGAAGACCGAGGTGGGACATTCTGCATTCCGGGCGCCAATGGGCCAAGCGGCTCAAGGCAGAGGAGACGGTTGAGGAGATTATTGAGGCTATCAAAGATCTCCGATAAAGGTAGATGCAATTCCTTCGCTATATGCTGATTTCACTAATCGCCGGGCGCCTCCAATTCAATGGCCGCTTCATAGAGATTGACATGCGACCTGTTCATTTCATGCCGAATTGATGAACCAATGATACTTGAGCCGGTGCGTTTTTTTCTCACTTCGTGGCGACCTCTGACCGCAAAGCCCTGTAAGTAGGCAATCTCGCTTAGATAGCGATCTGTTTCCACGTGGACGCCCTGCAGAATGCTATTCCCGATCACTATAATCAATCTTCCCTTCGACTTCATCAGGCCACGCATAATGCCGAAGAATTCATGGCAATCGTTGAAATAAGCGGCTGCATAATTCGCCCAGCCGCTGCCACCATATACTCCCTTTTCTGGAGTTTTCTCACGAATAAGGCTTAGCAAATCATTTAGTTGAGGCAAGTCGAATGAAAGCTGTATTGGAGGCAAGCTGCGAACAGATTGCCAGAATCTGCCAAAGCTCTCATTTTCCATCCTCTTGAGTTCTGCACTGCTTTCTATCAACGATAGCCAATGCAGATGGGGTCTAGTATTTCTGATGTAATGGTAATTATTCAGATAAGGAGGGGATGTGATGAGAATGTCCGCACAATGGGGAGGCAACACTTCTTTCGCCATTTTGTATGATGAGTTGTAGATTTGGACCGAGGGTCTGCGTCCCAATTGAGACATATGCTTCTGGAGAAGCGAGATGTCTGCTCTCATTTGCTCGAGCTTGTTTTTAAACAGACTCAAAACATCTGCATACTCGACTTTCTCCTTGCCTGCCGACTTCCTCCTGCAAAGACTGGGCTCATAAGTGTAGTTCGAAATCCCAATTAGAATCGATCCCAATGCGACTTGCAACAGGTCCCTTAGAATGCCGGTCCTCTTCTCATCGATTAAGTCTCGTAATATCAGAACTTGGCGTTCCACATTGTGACTAAAAAAGCGTGACCTCGTAGTGAAATTGGGCGGGGCGCCGAAGACGGTCTGCGGCCCTTTTTCTCAACACAATTGCGGAGAATATCGAGACACCGGATTTCTTCTGTGACATTATCTAGGTTCAGCTCAATTGATGATAGTTTTGCGTTACAGACAAGGGCGGCATAGGGATTTATCTCAAATCCAATCACATCATAGCCGCGTTTCAATCCCTCAAGCAAGGTCGTGCCCACCCCCGCAAATGGATCCAGGATGACCCTGCGTGATGCTTCTGCGAGGGGGGAGTCGCGGAGAGCGTCTTCAACAAATGACGCGGAGAAACCTGCAATCCAGGGGACCCACCGATGGAGCGGCTCGAATCGGTTGTTCGGGAAGGCTGTGTCGCTATAGGATCTATGCTTCTTTTGTCTCTCAGCAGCCTCAGAATTGCCAAAGAGAGACAACTGGCTTGACTCACTTGCTGAGCATGCCTTGATTTGACTGGGCCCGTGGTCGGACAACCATTCTTTTAGGCTCTGGAGATTGAAGCACCATTCCTGACCAATCCGTAGATGTGGTATTCGCCTATTCTCTGCCAATTCGCGTAGCCTGTCCTTACTCGCGTGAATTATGGCGGCGGCCTGGTCAAGATCAAGTATCTCGGGATCACTCCTCAAGGGATGGAGCCCTCTTTCACATTTCACATTTAAACGGAATTTATTTGCTGCCGACACGATATATATGAACCTATACTCAGATCAATTGAAGCCGTTTTTTCAAGGTGTCCGATTTCTCTCCGCTTACTCACCCTCCTCGCGGGGTCGCTTTCGGCGGAGGTCGAAAAAGAAGGATTGGGCGAGCATCGATATCAGGACGGTGTTCGTTATGATGACGCTCCAGCCCGCTTTCTTGCCCTCGGGGGACATGGTGAAGCAACCACAGTTTATGTCGAGACCGCGGATGAGCGCCGCGATGCTCGCCACAATGAACATGGCCAGAAGCCCGCCTGTGACGAGAGAGGCCGCGTCGGAGAACGGGCCAAGGATAAGGCACAAGCCGATGACGAGCTCGATCCAGGGGAGTATCACCGCGAAGAAATTGATGACGAAATAGGGCAGCATCCGGTAGTTATAGACCATGTCCGCGAACTGGGCGGGATGGATTATCTTGTCGATGCTCGCATAGACGAAGACGCCGCCGACGATGATTCGAAATATCAGCGCGGTGATCTTATTCCAGAAGATGAGTTTCAGCGTTTGCATGGCCGATCTGTCGCTCATTTCTCGATAGGCCCTTTCCCCTGGTACTCCTTGATCCCACCGGCGAATACAAGTATGGGCCGCTTTAGCTCTTCACGAAGCATCTCGGCCAATTCATAGGCCTCGTCGCACTCGACATCGCTGCAGTAAGTGACGATCTTTTCGGCGCTCAGAATGGCCTGCTTGTTTGAAGGGAAGGCCTCATCGAATCCCTCCGAGGGGATGTTGATTGCGCCCGGGATATGCCCGGCCTCGTATTCAGCCACTTTCCTTGCGTCGATGAAGATGACGCCCTGGCCAGTGCGGAGCCTCAGCGCCTCTGCGAGCTTGATTACGGTCACCACCGCCTCTTCGCTCTTCTTCGAGGCCTCGACAATCTTCTCCTTCGGCGGCTGAAAGCCGAATAGGTCAACGCCAGGAGTCCGAACCGCGTTCACTATCAGCCCGACTCCACTTGCGATCACGACCAGGCAGAGCGAGCGGACGATCAGCCTCTTCACAAATACCTTCATATTAGGCATCGCGAGCGTTTGCTCCAATTCTCTAATTCAGATTCCGGTGTTCAGGACCATCGGACATGGCCCATCTTCCCTTGAAACTGCAAGAGAATAACACAGAACGCGTGGCTCTCTCAAGTGCGGAATTCGAGGGGCTGCAGCTACTGCTTAGTTCCGCCGCCCGCCAATCGCCCGCGATTGGCGGGCGGCGGAGGTTCTTTTGTATCCTCGAATCCGTGGGTTTGGCTTACGCCTGCACCCACGGCTATTCACGTTATGCCCCGTCGGGGCATTTAATGACGAAGACAGATTGATTAGATAAAGCGTCGCAGGTTCAGCGTGCCCAAAAGCGTA
>JAFGIT010000127.1 GCA_016929465.1 Candidatus Coatesiibacteriota bacterium
CAATCTGGAAAGGAAATCAATAGAGATTGGGCGATTCGTGAATCGCCCCTACAACCACACGTTTCGACTTATTAGACAGCCTCTGAAGATGGGGGTTAGGACCATGTAGTGATTCCCGAAATCCCGTCTAAAGATTGGGGGACGGGTGTCAGGACCACGGTGGATCCCCTATACGGCCTCGATGTAGGCCATTAGTTTTTCGATGACTTTGTCGATGGTGAGGCCGGTCGTGTCGATTTCGATTGCGTCGTCGGCCTTCTTGAGGGGTGAGTGCTCGCGCGTCATGTCGTTCTTGTCTCTTATTGAGAGCTCCTCCTGGACCTCGGCGAGGGATTTCTTGATGCCCATCCTCTCGTAATCGAGCAGGCGACGTCTCGCCCTCTCCTCGATGGATGCAACGATGTAGAATTTGCACTCAGCATCTTTGAGGACAACTGTGCCGATATCTCTGCCCTCGAGCACGACGCCCCCCTCCTTCGCCAGGGCCTGCTGCTGCGCGACGAGGTCTTCCCTGACTGGCAGGAGGCTAGAGGCGCTGGATGCGGCGGAGGCTACATCCGGCTCGGCGATGCGTTCGGTGATGTCCCTACCGTTCAGGATCACCCGCTGATTCGACGCTGGCCCCTCGAAGTCGACCTTCACCTCGGGGAGTATCGCCTTCACGGCCTCTTCATCCAGGGGGTCTATCCCCTTCTCGATGGCGGTGAGGCCGACTGCACGATACATCGCGCCGGTGTTGATGAGTTTGTATCCAAGCCGGACGGCCAACAGCTTCGCTACGGTGCTCTTTCCGCTGGCGCATGGGCCATCCATTGCGATTTTCAGTTTCATGGTCATATTTAGCCCTCTCTAAGGTGACCAGGTCGGTTCGGTGCAGTTTCCGAGGAGGGATACTACCTTGATGAGGCCAGTGCCATCCCGGTTGACCAGGAATAGCTCGGTATGGGGCCCACCGTTCCTCGAGCTGAATAGTATCTTCTGGCCATCGGGGGACCACGCGGGAGCCTCGCCATCGAGAGCCTTATCGACTATGGAATATGGGCCGTCTCCATCTGGTCCGATCAGGCGCAGCCGGAATTCATTTCCCTGGAGAGATGTATATGCGATCAGGCTTCCATCGGGGGACCAGGCCGGTGACTCATTATGCCTTCCCTCGTAGGTTAGCCTCCTGTGGCCGCTGCCGTCGATGTTCATTATGTATATCTGTGGTCTTCCCGTTCTATCCGAGGTGAATGCGATGGAGCGGCAGTTTGGCGCGAACGACGGGGATGTCTCGATTGACCACATGTAGGTGAGTCTCTCGAGCTGCTCGGTCGCCACGTCGAAGAGGTAGATGTCGCAGTTTCCCTTCTTGCTGATCGACAAGGCAATGTGCCTGCCGTCGGGCGACCAGGATGGGGCTGCAACGATGCCCTCGGAGCTCAGGATGTCATCGATCCTGCCCGATACCGCGTCGAGTATCGAGAGCACCGGGCCGTTCTTCTTGAAGCTGATGAATGCTATCTTGTCACCTTTCGGCGAGTAGGCGGGGGAGAGCACGATGCTCTTGAGCTCCGTTCGCTGTCTCAGGTCGTGGCCGTCATAGTCCGATGTGAATAATTCCTTATGTCCCGTCCAGTCGGAAACGAAAGCTATTTTGCAGTGAGCGGTCCCGCTCTTTCCGGAGAGCATCAGGGCGATTTCATCGACAAATTGATGCAGGATGGCCCTCTGCTGCACCATTGGTGCTTTGAACTCCCTGGAGAAGATGTTCTTACCGCTCCGCGAGTCCCTGACTTCGCCGTTGAAAGTGAATTCCTGGTCGTCGCCACTCGCGTCCCATACGACGAATACATCGGCCTTCGAAACGCTCTTGGCACGGCTGAAAATGGCGGGATTCTTCGACCTTATGATGCGTAAGTGCGATTTTTCGGCCTTGATGAGTTTGAAGCGGCTGGATTGGCTGAGGTCGAACTCGAGTATCTCTCTGGTCTTCTCGACGCTGGGGGCGCCGGCATTTTCTATCGGGCCGGCGAGACAGACTTCGATCAGGCGCACCCCAGTCGCGCTGATCGTGAGGTGTATGCCACCTTCACGGAGGTTCAGTTCCGCATTGGCGGTGGCAACCACAACCGTCAGGAGCGCGAATACGAGGAGCAGATGAAATAAACTGACCTGCTGCGTCAGACGTTGTCCGAAAGAGTGTTTATGACCCATCCCCAAAAGCACTAAGCGCTAGCTGCGATACTCGAATGTGACGAAGAGAGTTCCTAATATCTCCTTTTCGTAACCGTCTGGCAAGGGAGGAAATGGTGCGGCGGCCTCGACTGCCCTCAGAACGGAGCGATCGAAGACCTGGTTCTTCGATGACTTGCCGAGTCTGACTCCGCATACACAGCCGTTGCGGTTTATGCTGAATGCAGCTTCCGCTCTGAGCACTTTCTTCTTGAGGTCCACAGGGCTCGGATACAGCCACGCCGCAGAGAGTTTCGCGCGCAGCATGTTCAGGTAATAAGGATACTCGAAGCCGGGGACATCCGGCAATGTCGGCGTCGAGACCTGTGCGGATTTGGGCGCTTCTTTCGGCTGCGAGTTGCTTTCGCTTTTGCTGCTCGATGGTTTGTCGGCCTTTTTGGATTCCTTTGGGGGCAGCTCTGCCTTCTTGGCCTCTTCGACCTTTGGCTCGGGTAGGGCCTCCGGTTCTTCCGGAACGGGGACGACTTCCTGCTCGACTTGTTTGATCGGAGTGGCTTCGAGCTGGACTCTCATTGCCACCTGCTGGTCAGAGCTATTGGCCCTATTGAGTGTTGCGGAAAGCAGGAACGAAGCTATCACAAGGTGCACTATGACAGAGACGGCAATGAACGCTGAGAGCGTCTTTCCACTCTCACGGCCGCCCATCTCTTTGCCGGAGCCCACGGTATCGTTCATCGCGGCTATACTACTCCGACTAGTAGATCAGGTTGTACCCTCTTAATACTTCGCATATCATCCCCTCGATCTTGGCTATGCGGAATGGTTTCTCCAGGAAACCATCCATTTGCTCAGAGCGCAAGTCCTCTCCGGCTTCCTCGTTGCCGAAGCCTGTAATCGCAATAACTGGGACATCGGGTCGATCCCGCTTGACCATCTTGGTCAGCTGTATCCCATCCATGCGAGGCATCTTGATGTCAGTAATGACCATCTGGAAGTTGCCTCCCTGGAATTTCTCTAATGCTTCCTGACCATCGTGCGCCACTTCGCTCGAGAATCCCAGCCCCTCAACGATATCCGATAGGAGATCGACAAGGCAATCCTGATCATCAACAACAAGCACGTTGATGCAATCAAGTGCTTTTGACATCGGCGTTGCATTCATCCTCTGACCAATCCTCATTCCATAGTATGCTCTTGATCTATATCGGCAGCCTGGCAAGAATGCTTTAAGATAAACGTCACCTGAAATGATGGTCTGCCAATTAGACAATGCGGGAGGCGCCATGACAGATTGCATATTCTGCAAGATAATTCGGGGGGAGCTGGGTGCGGAATTCGTCCATCAGGACGAGGATATCGTTGCGTTCCGCGATATACAGCCGCAGGCACCAACTCACGTGCTGGTCGTATCGCGAAAGCACATTCCGACGATAATGGATTGTGAGCTTCCTGAGAATATGGAGCTGCTGAACAAGATGCTCGCTGTATGCCGCATGATAGCGAAGCGGGAGATGATACATGAGAAGGGATTCAGGCTAGTCATCAACACGGGAGTCGAGGGCGGCCAGCTGGTCAAGCACTTGCACATCCATCTTCTCGGCGGGCGCGAGATGGGGTGGCCACCGGGGTAGATTGCAGGGTGAGCTGGGCGCGGTGCAATGGACGCCATTTAGGCGCTGTTCAGCGTTGCCTTCAGCGCGATCGCGCAGCCCCTATTCCTGTAGAAGGTCTCGTCCAACCGCAGGGCCAGCTCCATAATCAGATATGGTACGACGAGTTTCTTGCTGAATAGCCACGACATGTCCCTCAGATACCAGAGCTGATAGAGCATCTGGGCGATTGAGCCTCCGTACCTTTCAACGGCCGAAACGCGAAATCCGTGTTGCTCGCATTTTGAGATGACTTCGCCCACTCTATAGCCAGGCCGGACGTGGCCCCAATGTGCCTCCGCTTCCTCCCAGCTCTTGGCGCCCCTCCCAAGCGGGAGTCTCAGCCCTCTTGCGTCGTGCTCAATTGCGGGCGTGGTAAGGATAAGAGTCCCCCCCCCCCCCCCG
>JAFGIT010000128.1 GCA_016929465.1 Candidatus Coatesiibacteriota bacterium
CAATATCGCCGCAATCAACTACCATTTCGGCTCGAAGGCGAGCCTATACAAGGCGACCTGGGAATGCGCGATCAAATGTGTCCAGGAAGCATACCCGCTCGATAGAGGTGTGTCGCCGGGGTCTTCTCCAAATGAGAAACTGCGCGCATTCATAGCTGCAATGGTTGGCCGAATAACGGATGATAGGCCGAGCTACTTCCATCGAATACACATGATGGAGTTCTTCAAACCCTCCGGCGTGCTCGATGACCTCATTAACAAGCACTTCAAGGCCAATAGGGAGTATACGCTTGGCCTCGTGAGGGAATTTCTCGGACCGAAGGCGAACGAGTCCGACATGCAGCTATGCGAGCTCAGCATCATAAGCCAAATAAGGATGGTCCGCCCCAAATTGCACCCAAAGAGACAACATCCATGGCATTTCGCCTGCAAGGACACCGAGCGTGTAATCGACCACATAACCAGGTTCTCACTGGCCGGAATAGCGGCCATAAAAGGAGAGATCGATGCGAGGACAGAATAGTGCGAGATAGGACAGGACAGCATATCGACCTGGGCAAAAATGCGAACAAATCAGAGAACCGATCTGCCTCTTCGAGTAGCAGATCGGGGCATCATCTTGAATCCTCGATACATGTCATTCTGTTGTCGCTGCTCGCCTTGAGCGCCCTCTTGGCTCTTTCATGCGCTTCAAAGGACCAATACATAAAGCCGCCCGTCGAGTTTGGCAGGTCTTTTTCTGCCGATGGTTCCGCGCCGCTTGCCGATAGGTGGTGGGAGGCATTCGAGGACACGCGGTTGAACGCCATCGTCGAGGAGTCGCTTCAGGATAATTTCAGCCTGAAGGCGGCCTGGGACCGCCTCGACCAGGCCTGGGCCACAGCTTCGAAGAACGGAGCGGATATGTGGCCTAGCGTGCAGGGCTCCGCAGGCTATTCCAGAACGGTCACGAAGGTCGCCGGGCTCGAGAGAGCGTATCTAACTCAATACGGCCTCGGCATTGTGGCAAGTTACGAGCTCGACCTTTGGGGCAAGGTCCGAGCAACTCGTGATGCATCCAGATTCGATGCTCTCGCATCGCAGGAGGCCCTATTAACGGCAGCGATTACCCTTACTGCAGAGGTGGTCAATACGTGGCACCGTTTGATCGAGCAGAATGGCCAGATGAAGCTGCTCGAGGCGCAGATGAAGACCAACGAGGACTATCTGGAGGTCATAACTCTCCAGTTCAGGCGAGGCATATCTTCCGCGACCGATGTCCTTCAGCAGCAGCAGTTGGTTGAGTCGAACAAGGGCGAGATAATACAGGTCAAATCCAACATAGAGGTTCTGAGAAACCAGTTGGCCGTCCTCGTGGGCAAATCCCCGCAAGATGAGGCATTCGAGATTCCGCAAACGCTGTCAGATGTTCCGGATATGCCGAAGATCGGAGCCGTCGCCGATTGGCTTCGGCGGAGGCCGGATGTTCGGGCAGCAGAGCTCGCCGTTCGGTCGGCGGATAAGCGCGCCGCTGCCGCCCTCGCGGATCGGTTCCCCAGCATAAGCCTTTCGGTCGGGGCAGACACTAGCGCGGAGGAGATACGTGACCTGTTCGATAATTGGGCTGCGAGCCTTGCCGCAAACCTGGTTGCGCCGCTCTTTGACGGAAACAGGCGCCTGGCCGAATCGAAGCGGACTCGCTTCGCGGCCCAGGAGGAGATGAATAATTATGCGCAGTTGGTCCTGGAATCGCTCAAGGAGGTGGAGGACGCGCTGGTGAACGAGGCCTCTCAGGCCGAGTATGTCCGGAGCCTCGAAAAGCAGCTCCTTCTCTCTGAGAAGGCCACGCAGCAATCAAGGGAAAATTACACGAAAGGTGGCATCGATTTCACTCGCTATCTTACAACACTTCTGTCTCACCAGAAGCTCCAGAGAACCTACTTGAGTACGGTGCGGGAGCGGCTGGATTACAGGGTGAGTCTTTACAGAGCGATCGCAGGGAGCTGGGAGCTGTCAAGACCAAATACAAACGTGAATGACAATGATGCTCGGCCAGTCGATGACAGCGAATCGACCGAGACAACTAAATAATTGAGTTACGGGAGAATACTTTGACTGCAGAGAAAGCCTATAAGAAACAATATGAGCCAAGCGAACGAGGGGCTCCGCAGGTCTCGACCGCGCGCAAGTGGGCGAGCTACATCAGTCGGTTTGGATTGGCAATCATCATTCTCCTAGTTGCAGGACTCATCGCGGCCTACTGGATGTCCAATAAGCCGAAGGCCCAGAGAACGCAGCCTCCAAAGCAATCGATTTTGGTTGAGGTCGCTCCCATCAAACTCGGGGAACATCAGGTGGTCGTGGAGGCCATGGGAACCGTTATTCCCGCGAAGGAGGTGCAGCTGACATCTCGAGTGGGCGGCGAGGTGGTCGAGGTAGCTCCCGAGTTCGTGCCGGGCGGGCAATTCAGGCGAGGAGAAAAGGTGCTCAAGATCGATCCTCGCGACTACGAGCTCGTCTTGAAGCAGAGAAAGAGTGAGCTTGCGAAGGCCGAATCGGAGTTGAAACTCGAGATGGGCCAGCAATCGATCTCGCAAAAGGAGTACAAGTTGCTCGGGCAAGAGGTTGAGAGCGGAGACGAAGAGCTCTTGCTCAGAAAGCCCCAGCTCGAGTCGGCCAGGGCGGCGGTAGCGTCTGCAGAGGCTGCCTACGAGAAGGCGGCGCTAGATCTCAATCGTACGACTGTGGAGGCGCCATTCAACTCGCAAATCCAATCGACCTCAGTGGAAGTCGGAGCACAGGTTTCTGCTGGAGCTGCGCTTGGCTCGATTGCTGGGACTGATGAGTATTGGGTCAAGGTCTCAGTTCCTGTCGATCAACTCAAATGGATCGATATACCCGGCAATGGAAACACAACCGGTTCGACGGTTCGGATTCTATATGTAACGCAGTCGGGCGAGACTGACGCTTGGAACGGCAAGGTTATGAGGCTCATGCCCAGCCTCGAGACGCAGGGGCGATTGGCACAGATCCTCGTCAACGTAGAGGATCCGCTGGGGCTCAGCGATCCAGCGACGAAGAGGAGGCCATTGCTCCTGGACTCATACGTCCGCGCCGAGATTATCGGGCGTCAACTCGACAATGTCGCAGCGATAGACCGGACTTCCCTACGCGACGGGAATCATGTGTGGGTTATGCTTCCCGACGACACGCTCGACATCCGTGAGGTCGAGATTGCGTGGGGCTCCGACGAACTTGTCTGCGTGTCGGGTGGGCTTCGCGATGGGGAACTTCTTGTCATAAGCGACATAGCAGCGCCGGTGAAGCGAACGTCGCTAAGAACGGGGAATGGATCTTCTAGAAAATCGAAGAATCAGCCATCAGTGAGTCAGCAGGGGAGCTAGGGATGGAGATGAACAATTCGGGTGCCAAGCGCGGCCCCATAGCATACCTCGCCGGTCACTCGGTGGCGGCGAATCTGATCATGATGATCTGCCTGGTCGGCGGCTTCCTCGCGCTCATGACCATGAAGCAAGAGGTCTTTCCCGATGTGACGATGGACCAGGTGATTGTTTCTGTCTCGTACCCCGGAGCGAGTCCGGAAGAGGTCGAAGAGGGAATAATCCTCTCTATCGAGGAGGCCGTGCGCGGCCTGGATGGAGTTGACGAATTCTCTTCAACAGCGAATGAGGGCTCTGGAACTGTCACGATCGACCTGCTCATCGGCGCGGATGACAAGACGGTCGCGCAGGATGTACAAAGCGAGATCGATCGCATCACCACATTCCCGGAGGATGCGGAAGAGCCTAGCGTACGGATCGCTGGCCACAAGCATGAGGTCCTCGACCTGATCATCTATGGTGATGTGTCCGACGTCGTCCTCCATCAGCTGAGTGAGCAACTCCGTGATTACGTTCTTCAACACCCCAATGTGACGCAGGTTGAGATCGAGGGGCTGCCGTCGCTCGAGATCAGTATAGAAGTCTCCCAGGAGAATCTGCGGCGATATGGTCTCACTCTGGCCGATGTTGCCCAGCGCCTGGCTAACGAATCACTTGATGTTCCCGGCGGGAGCCTAAAGACAGACACGGGCGAGATACTGGTTAGAGTCAAGGAGCGTCGAGATTACGGCAAGGAATTCGCCCAGATCCCGATAATCACCGCGGAAGACGGGAGCCAGGTTCTTCTCGGTCAGATCGCGACAATCGATGACGGCTTTGAGGATACCGATAGATACATGCGCTACAATGGTGTGCCCGCGATGACCCTGGAGGTCTATCGGATTGGCGATCAGACCCCAGCGGATGTCGCGAATGCTGTACGAGAACAGGTAGAGGAATTTCAGCCGCATCTGCCGCCTGGTATCCACACCGCGATCGAGCGCGACAGGTCCGAGGTATATGTCCAGCGAGTTGACCTGCTGCTCAAAAATGCCGGCATCGGACTGATCCTGGTTCTCATATTGCTGGGGCTGTTTCTGGAGGCGCGTCTCGCGTTCTGGGTCATGATGGGGATACCGATATCGTTCCTGGGCTCCTTCCTTTTCCTGCCCATGTCCGACATCTCGATCAATATGATGTCTCTCTTTGCTTACATCATCGCGCTCGGGATTGTGGTCGATGACGCAATAGTTGTCGGCGAGAACGTCTATCACTATCGGCAGGAAGGCCTGTCGCCCTTGAAGGCAGCCATTAAGGGCGCTCGCGAGGTCGCTATGCCGGTTACATTCAGTATTCTAACTAACATAGTGACTTTCTTGCCGATCTATATCATCCCCGGCACGACCGGCAAGTTCTTCAAGACGATCCCCGTCGTGGTCAGCATCGTGTTTCTGATCTCACTGGCAGAGAGCCTATTCGTTCTGCCGTCGCATCTGGGACATCAGAAGGACCGCCGCAGAAGAGGAGGTATCACCGGCTGGCTTCATGAGAGACAACAGAGGTTCAGCGCTGCATTCCGCTCCTGGGTGAAGAACCGATACGGGCCCTTCCTGACTTTCGTCCTGCACCACCGCTATATAACGGTTGCAATCTCACTCGCGATTCTGGTCATTTCCCTCTCCTATGCCCTGAGTGGGCGAATGGGCTTCCAGCTATTCCCCATTGTCGAGCGTGATTTCTCGCAGGCCAGCGTGGTGATGCCCTATGGCACGCCGCCGGAGAAGACAGAAGCGGTCCTTTCGAAGATCCTCGCCGGAGCGAAGAAGGTGATAAGCGAATCGGGGCATCCCGAGCTGGAAAAATCGACTCAGACGGACATTGGAAGAGGCGGCAGCCATAACGGTCGCGTTCGCGTCGAACTGGCTGACCCAGAGATCCGTAACAAGATTATGACCACACAAGAATTCACGGACCGTTGGCGAGAGACCGTTGGCGAGATAGCCGGCGTCGAGTATGTGAGGTTCGCGTCCGATTTCGGCGGCCCTGGTGGTCATGGGATGCCTATAACAGTTGAGCTTAGCCACCGTGACATAGGAGTCCTCGAACGGGCGAGCCGAGAACTGGCGGAGATCATCAGCACCTATCCTCTCGTTAAGGATGTGGACGATGGCTTCCAGCCGGGGAAGCAGCAGCTCGATTTCGCGCTCAAGCCAGAGGGAAAAAGCCTCGGACTTACCGCGAGGGATGTAGCGAGGCAGGTCCGAAATGCATTCTATGGTGCGCAGGTCCTGCGGCAGCAGCGGGGCAGAAATGAGATTAAGATCATGGTCCGATTACCAGAATCCGAGCGCTCCACAGAGCAGACGATCGACGATCTCCTTCTGAGAACTCCCGCGGGGACCGACGTGCCGCTTCGCGAGGTCGCCTCAATTGACCGAGGCAGAGCCTATACATCGATCAGCAGAAGGAATGGACGGCGCGTTATCCAGGTTTCGGCAGATGTGACGCCGCGGAGCAAGGCGGGTGAAATTATCTCAGATCTCAAAGAGAATGACCTGGTAAGACTTGCCCGAAAGTACAGGGGGCTTCAGTACAGTTTCGAGGGCCATCAGGCGGACATTTCAGAGAGTCTGGGTAGCCTTCAGGTTACGTTCGTGGTTGCCCTTCTCGTCATATATGCCTTGCTCGCGATTCCTTTCAGGAGTTATTCTCAGCCGTTGATCGTCATGACGAGTATCCCGTTTGGGATAGTCGGCGCAATCCTCGGGCACCTCGTGATGGGATACGACCTCTGTGTGCCGAGTATGTTCGGGATCGTTGCGCTCGCCGGCGTCGTGGTTAATGATTCTCTCGTCATGGTCGACTTCGCTAACCGCAGGCTGCTGGAAGGCGGACTAAGTCATCACGAGGCGATCCACACGGCGGCTATCCAGCGTTTCAGGCCAATTCTGCTGACGACGCTCACGACATTTGGTGGGCTGTCGCCGATGATATTCGAGACATCGAGGCAGGCGAGGTTCTTGATCCCCATGGCATTGTCTCTCGGATATGGCATCTTGTTCGCGACCTTTATCACGCTAGTCATCGTCCCCTCGCTATTCTTGGTTGTTGAGGACTTTCGAGGCGCATTCGCCAAATTCCGGGGTGCGATTGCTCCCGAAAGGCAATTCCATCAGGAGCCTGTGCCGGTCAAGGCTCAGAGTATGACGATGGACAGCTAGGTGGAGAAGAAAGCTGCGGTTCTCTCTGACGGCCATGTGGGCCGCACACTGCTGAAGTTCGCCGCTCCTATGCTGGGCGGGACCTTCGCGATGACGGCCTTCCACCTGATTGATACGATCTTCGTGGCTCGCCTCGGGACGTTGCCGTTAGCGGCGATGGGCTTCTCATTCCCGGTGATCATGTTCGTGGGCAGTATTGCTCGGGGCCTGGGAATGGGGGCCGCTGCAGTTGTTTCGAAAGCTATAGGCAGCGGCGACCGTGAGAGGGCTCGCAGGGTGATGACACACGCGCTGCTTCTCACAGCATCCATTGTCGCTGCTTTCTCGATTGTAGGCCTTTTGACCATTGGGCCCCTTTTCAGGGCGCTTGGGGCAACAGAGCAGCTAATTCCCATGATAAGCGACTATATGTCGATATGGTATGTCGCGATGGCATTCATGATGATCCCGATGATGGCCAATTCCGGAATGAGGGCCGACGGGGATACTGTCTTCCCGAGCGTCGTGATGATCGGAGGGTGCGGTATCAACACAATCCTTGATCCCATCATGATCTATGGCTGGTTCGGATTTCCCAGGCTGGAGCTCGCAGGAGCCGCACTCGCCACCGCCATCTCACGAGCTATAACGCTGGTGCTGGCCCTGTATCTGCTCAGGCGTAGGCATCACCTGCTCGAGCTTCGCATCCCGAAATTGCATGAGATGTGGACCTCGTGGCGACAGCTGCTGCAGATAGGCATCCCGACGAGCGCGACGAACCTCCTGTTGCCCATATCGAATGCGGTCGTGATTCGGATTGTATCGCAGTTCGGCGAGACCGCGGTCGCGGCCTGCGCCGCCGGGCGCAGGATAGAGATGTTCGCATTCATGATCCCGATGGCTCTTGGCATCTCACTTATTCCTTTCATCGGACAGAACTGGGGTGCTGGCAGGATCGACAGAATCAGGACGGCACGGAACTACGCCAACCGCTTTGCATTGCTGTGGGGAGTCGGGTGCTTCGCCACTCTATTCTTGCTGTCGGGCTACATCGCCACCTTCTTCAGCGAGGATCCCGAGGTTATCAGAATCATCACGCTCTATCTTCGTATACTCCCGATCGGCTATGGCATGCGTGAGCTGCATCGCTACACTGGATTCACCTTCATCGGCGTGGGCCGCCCGATGAGCTCGGTCGCGATAAACCTCATCCGCATAGGGGTGTTCCTGATCCCACTCGCCTACATCGGTTCGCTGCTATACGGAGTTGATGGCGTCTTCTGGGGGACGGTCCTCGCGGATGCCGCAGCAGCTGCAATCGCCCTGCTCTGGGGGCACAGGCTGTTTGCTGGGATGGAGCCGGCAAAGAGCCAATTGCGACCCAATGAAGAATAGAGTCGCCGATAGCCATGTAGGCGCCCTGCTGGCAGAGCAATCAGCGGCTTGGTCCGGCCTCCCCTACTTTTCTCCTTTATTATCATCAGAGAACATGGTATGTAATAAATGTCATTATATAGTCGTGCATGTGCTGGAGTCTCTGTTGATTCACACGTCCGCAATGAGCGTGTCTCTCCGACAATGAAAGTCAGAGAGTTAATTCGAATGATTGAGAAGGACGGCTGGCGGTTGGTTCGTCAGAAGGGAAGCCATAGGCAATATAAACACGACTCAAAAACTGGTTTAGTCACAATCTCCGGAAACCTCGGTGTGGATATGCCTGCAGGAACATTGAATAATGTATTGAAGCAGGCGGGGCTTAAATAGAGGTGATTCATGCAATACATGGTGATCATTGAGAGGGGGCCCGATAGCTGGGGCGCCTACGTTCCCGATCTACCTGGGTGTGTCGCGGCGGCGGAATCCAGAATTGAGGTCGTGCGGCTCATCAGAGAAGCGATTGGGTTTCACTTAGAGGGGCTGAGGGCTGAGGGCGAGGCTATCCCCGAGCCAAGCTCCGAGATCGAATATATTGACATCAGCGCCGCCTGATCCCTCCATGTGGCGCAGGCCGCAATTGCCAGGCCAAGTCTCCGCGATCATGGAGATCATCTGCTCAGGAGCGCTCTGGGATGCACCATTGGGATTCTCTCTAGGGTAGCAAATTAGCGCGGTACCGGGCCACGGCGAACCGCAATTGACACAATGAGGATAGCCTGAAGCCGTCTGGATACAAGATATCAGCAACGCTGCCAATTAGCCTCGCTCCGCCTTCAAGCCCGGCTTTGGTAGCGTGCTATCGCTGCATTTGCCCTTGCAGAAAACTGGGGGAGGCGATACAAGAAAACCATGAGCAGTACGATAAGAGCGCCACGAAATAGGACCATCGTCCTGTCGGATGCGGACCACCATCTGGAGCCAGTCTTGAGACGAATCGAATCGCCTGTATCCGTGTCCGAACTGCAGGACACGACGGTATGCCAAGACATCTTCGAAGTGCTACCTCATTTGCCGTCCGGGGCGTTTGATCTCGTCTTCGCCGATCCGCCTTATAACCTGACCAAGTCATTCAACGGTATTGCTTTCAAGAGAGCCGGTCTCGATGTCTATGAGGATTGGCTCGAGACTTGGGTGCCCGAGATGCAAAGGCTCCTGAAATCCACCGGTTCAATCTATGTCTGTGGGGACTGGCGCTCATCAACGGCTATTCACAGAGTGCTCCTTCGATATTTCAAGGTTAGAAATCGCATATCCTGGGAGCGAGAGAAAGGCCGAGGAGCAAGGACCAACTGGAAGAACAACTCGGAGGAAATCTGGTTTGCAACGGTCTCAGACGACTACGTATTCAATATAGATGAGGTGAAACTGAAGCGGCGCGTTATTGCGCCCTACACTGACGAAACGGGACAGCCTAAGGACTGGGAAAGAAACAGAAAGGGCAGGTTCAGAACCACTTATCCATCCAATATCTGGACAGACCTGACGGTGCCGTTCTGGTCTATGCCGGAAAATACAGAGCACCCCACTCAGAAGCCAGAAAAACTACTCGCCAAAATAATACTCGCTAGTTCGGAGGTAGGGGACCTGGTCTTCGATCCATTTCTCGGATCTGGAACAACATCAGTTGTAGCCAAGAAACTGCACCGGCATTACCTTGGCATCGAGATCGACCGGGAATACTGCCTTCTTGCAGAGAAGAGGCTTGAGCTAGCCGAGAGAGAGACCGGGAGGGATACACCGATGGAGTCTTCTACGAGCGCAACACGCAGATACCGCAGGGCAATGGGGGAGAGTGGGGGATCGACGAAAACGACGCGCAGTCGAGTCTATTCGGTAATTCGAGGGCAAGATAATGAGAAGCAGAATATTCGATACAAATGGCAAAGCAGGATTAGGCCCAGCAATCACGGATTTAGGCTTCCTATCTCCCGGAGATGTCTCGAGTAAATGTCGCCAGTCAGATCAAGACACCACTCCTTAAGAGGCCTCAATAATAGATCCCGACCTCTTTTCTCAGAAGCAATCCCAGTTGCAGAGACGCTCGCAGCTTGATAGCCTCCTCGCATGGGAAATAACCTAGCAATCTGGGAATCGAGAGCTGCGAGGATTCTGTCGCGGTGGTATATCTTCGCGCTGCTTGTCATAGCGGTCTCGCTCTTGATGTATGGCCTATGTCTCGACGACTTCCCTATTTCGGAGAGCTTCGCACACATGCTCCCCTTCTCGCTGGGGGCCCTGATCGACCAAACCTGGAACGGCCTGTGGAATTTCTGCCGGCCGACAGCGATGGTCATCTTCCGCATCGGGTATGCCCTCTTCGAGACGAATTACGTCGGCTACCGTTCGATGCTACTCGTGCTTCACATCATCAACGTATTCCTGCTCCTCGCGTTTGCGCGAGTTCTGTTTAAGGACAGACTCGTTGCGATCGCCTCAGCACTAATATTCGCCACACATCCGATACATAGCGAGTGCATTGCCCTGATCGTATCGCTGTTCGATGTCTCGTGCCTGACTTTCTACCTGGCCTCCCTTCTCGCGTTCAATCGCCATCTGGTTGCTCGCGTGTCCAACTCCAAGTCGCAGTCGCGGAATTGGATGATTCTCTCGTGCTTTTTCGTTGTTCTCTGCCTCGGGGCAAAGGAGGTCGGAGCGACTCTGCCTTTCGTCTTGATGGCCTTCGACGGGCTCAGACGGACCTGGCGGCGCGGCCACATCAGGGCTTCCGCAGTTTCCGTATTCAAGAGCACTCTGCCCTATCTGATCATTCTCGGGATCTACGTGATCTTCAGGCTCGCACGATATGAGCAGAATGTGAGCTATGCGAGGCTCTTTTTCGAGGATCCCTTCAGCGTCTTCGGTAAGCTGGCCGACTATTTCCGCCTGGTGATCTTCCCGAATCCCATGTGGCTCGTGCTGCTAGCAATGCTGCCGCTCGCGAAAAGGCAGTATATTTTCGCACTCATATTCCTCTTTCTGCCGATAATTCCGCCCCTTCAGATACTGCCGCAGGAAAGGTTCGTCTATGTCCCGAGCGCGGGATACAGCCTTGCGGTAGGGTGGTGCTTCGTGGTCGGATGGCGTCGGCTACTGAGCAAAATCGGCAATCTCATCCAGAATCGCAATCTGGCCTCGGTCGGCACTGCGGCTGTCCTCTTACTAGCCATTGGGCAGATACCCTTCGCATACATGAATACAATGACCTGGAGCAACTCAATTCCCATTCGAAAGGCCCTCAAGTCGATATGGGAAGTCGTCGGCCGTCCCGCGAAAGGGACTATACTCTACTTCTCGAACATCGACCCACAATACAACCTCGCGCAGATAGGCGAATACGACAGCACATTGGTGGGGCAATTCAGGGCTGAAAAAATCATAAATTATCCGTTCGAGGAACATAAAACGCCGGAGTTCTTCTTCAGAATGAATGGATTCGATGCACGGGCGGATCGGAGACTGGCCACGAAGTGCCGGCAGCTAGAGATTCGCATTGGCCCCCAGGACTATGGCCAGGATGGGCTCAGCTGGGGAATTGAGGATGATTGCCTCTGTAAATGGCTGATCTACAGAACCGACCCCGAATCGGGCGAAATCCTGGCGGCTTTCAGGCCGGAAGCAGACAACACTATCAATCTAAGGCTCGACGAAGAGAGGGGAACCGTCCTCACGAGTCCTGTGCTGAATATGCCGACGACGAGAATCTCCACGGTCACCTTCCTGATAGACCGCTCGCGACTGTCCAATGGTATCTCTTGCCAGCTGGAATGGACCTTCTCTGCCGAGGGCGAAGGGATCCGCGGCGGCAGGTCTGAGATACTGCCCAAAGAAGGAGGCAATAGCCCGCAGGTGCAGCTCACGTCGCCGAGATTCAACGAGGACGAGGGGTCAGCCCCACTGGACCCCGTTGCATTCGACCCGATTAGCCTGGACCTCGGCTCATTGCCGGAATGGGTATTCGACGAGCGCCAGGTGTATCGGATATCGCTGTGGCTATACGGGACCGATGATGTTCGCATCTCCGCGATCAGATTCGAGCCGCCCAGTCGCACCATGCTATTTGGCCTGAAGCCGATGGTCCAGTTCCACGAGGAGGATCGACCGCAGCCGGTCCAGCCTTCAGTGCTTCAACCCGACGAGGGCAACCAGCAGCCTCAAGCGCTCGACTAGCTGTCTTCCCCTTCGTCAGCAGCGGCGGAGTCAACGAGGCAAAGACCAAGTTCGGAAAGCGCTTTCTCATCGACAGCAGAGGGCGCGCCGGTCATCAGACACGATGCAGCCGTCGTCTTCGGGAATGCGATAACGTCGGTTATGGAGTCGGTATTGCAGAGCTGCATAACCATCCTGTCAAAGCCGAATGCGATTCCACAGTGAGGCGGCGTCCCGAATTTCAGCGCTTCGAGGAAGAATCCGAACCGCTTTTCGGCTTCCTCATCCCCAATGCCGATCGCTTCCAGCACGCGAGCCTGTAGGTTTGGATCGAATATTCGCACGCTTCCGCTGGCTATCTCCTGGTCATTGATCACGAGGTCATAGAGCCTCCCCCTAACCTTCATTGGCTCAGTCTCGAGTAGTGAAGCGTCCTCGGGGAGTATTCCAGTGAACGGATGGTGCATCGGGACGATTGCCCCGGTCTCCTCGTCCACATCGAAGAGCGGGAATTCCGTAACCCAAAGCGCGACGAATTGCCCTTCGGGGATCATCCCCTCCGCCTGTGCGACTTGCTGCCGGACCCGTCCGAGAGCAGTCTGAACCTTCAGAGTGGGTCCGGATGCGAGCAGTATGATGTCCCCTCGCTCCGCGCCGAAATGCCCCGCGAGCTTCTCCGCGAAATCACCGGCGATATCCTTCTTCGCTGAGCTCGTGATACCTTCATCACCAATCTTCACCCACACCAGCCCGAAGACGCCAAGTGGCCTGACGATTGCCGACAGCTCATCGATGACTTTCCGCGAATAGCCCGAGCCGCCGGGAACGCGTAGCCCGACAACATTCTCACCGCGTCCTGCCGCCTCGACGAACGGGGGGAAACCGCCCTCGGTGAATAGGCCGGTCGCATCGCGGAGCTTGAGACCATATCTGAGGTCGGGCTTGTCAGAACCGTAGTCGCGCATCGCCTCCGCGAACGTCATGACCGGGAAAGGCCGCTCGAATTGAACGCCG
>JAFGIT010000129.1 GCA_016929465.1 Candidatus Coatesiibacteriota bacterium
CAGTATGGCATTGAATCTGAGGCACAAAACCGGGTCCGCTGACTATGCGCGTTGCACACAGAGCAATCTCCGGAGGGATGAACATGGTCGCCAATAAAGGCCCTATCAAGGCGAGAGCGTTTGAACACAAATTGGGGGCGCTCCTTCTGCTCATTCCCTTAATCGGCCTGGTGAATTCACTGCTCGCAGGAGAATGGACCATCCACGATTTTGGCCGTACGGTGGAGATTGGAATGATGTCGAACGACCGGCGAGATGGTATATGGCTCTCAGCTGAGATTAGTGGGGATCCCTTTACTAAGAGGCTATTGCATGCACGAGATCTTGGGGGCGTTGACTGGATCCGGCTGCCGGAGGGATGGGACTTGGCGACCAAGGCCTTTTATGTGAGATCAGCTCTCCACTGTCAGCAGAATAGACTTGTGGCCCCATTATATTCCGTCGATTCGTTTGCCAAAGCGATATGGTGCTATTCAGATGAATCATGGGAGCTTATTGCTGGCCCAGAAGGAGAAGACTATCCCTACTATTGGGACTCGATGGACTGGGTGAGGTCCACCTCTGACAACAAGTGGTCCGCAGGTTTCAGCTGGTCGGAAGGTGGCTCCTATCCGAGAAGCTATGCGGCAATGGTCAATCTTGTCGATGGTGACTTTGTCGAGGTTGATGAGAGTAGTTCTTATCATGACTATGTCTCCTGCTCGAACGATGGCGCTTCTTGGATAAGCAACGGAGCGCGAGTGATGGATTGGAGGCGAATAGACAGGACAGGTGCTCGCCGACGAGCAGAGAGTCCCGGCAATTGTATTGCGATCACACCATATGGCACCTGGCTGGAATGCGAGGCGAATTGGCCACCGGCGACTGGCTATACTCTCTACGATAAGTCATTCGAGCACGGTATAATCTGGAGCGCCGAATTCGGGGGATCTGCTCCCGAACTTTTTGCTCGAGCACCGTTCGGCTCTGGCTCCTATCTAATATTCGGGAATCAGCTATCTCGAATGAGTCCATCCGATAGGAGCTGGCATATTGAAATCATGTCCATCCTTCCTGCGCTCGCTGATTTGGAGAATCCGTCATTCATTGATATGGTCTTGGACAGCGGCGGCAATTTGTGGATAGCATTTCAGTATGTATACGGTCGGGGAATCCACGGCGAGATCTATTACGGGGCCGGTCTCGCTCGCTACGACCGCACCGACGAGCTAATCGACCCGACGATCACGCTGACGGTGGGGCTGGACGTGATCGAGCCGGGGGATACGACGGTGGTCAATGCAAGCATCGCGCCGGGCCAGCGGACGTACGATGCGGATGTCTATGCAGTGATTCAGACACCTTCGGGCGATCTGTTGTCCTATCCTTGGGATGTTGAGGGTGTCCATCCAATAGCGGAGAACCTGCACTTCACCCCGGAGACATTCATTAGCGATTTCATCCTGCTCCACATCGAGCAGCCGCTGCCGCTACCATTCGGCCTGGACGGCGACTATATGGTCTATGTCGCCTTGATGGAGCCAGGCACGCTCAATCCCATTGGCGAAATCGCGACCGTCCCGTTCGAATTGAGGCTTTCGGAAACCACGCGGGATTAGCGTGCATGCCAGTTCAGCATTGCCATTGGGATGTTGCCTGGGATTGAATCATGAACATATCGTTCGGGCAATATGAGCGCTTGACATCCAAGACACGCCCTATTATAAAGACAGCACTGATAACAAGAGGGCTTGGGCCCTTCTTTAGATGCAATCAATATTCTATTTCACCGGAGGTTATGCGAATGAGAAGTTCCTTTGTGATAAGTGTGTTGCTGAGCTTGTTGCTCGTTAGCGCGGCCTTTTCCGAGGACACGACAGGCAAGTTTGGTCTTTGTTTGGAAGGTGGTTACTACCTACCCGAGTTGGGGGAATTGAACGACGATTTCATCTATGGCGGTGCATTTACCTATCATTTCAAGCACTGGCTGTTCGCGGAGCTCAGGGCTTCGATGTTCTGCGATCGCATCCCAGAATTCACAAAGGTCGAATATCGCAAATCGTATTACGCCCGAATTATCAATGATCAGAGCATTCCCGCTGGCCAGAGCTCCGAGGAGCGTCAGGCAGACTATGAAAACATCAGAGCAAAGGTCATTCCGGTCGATTTCAATGTAGGCTTCTCATTTTTGAGTGACCAGAAGGTCAATCCATATATTTCTCTCGGCGGCACTTTTTATTCAGCTCGCATCGATGAGCTCCCGAAGATGAATGACACTGCCTGGGGCTTCAATGGCGGGATTGGTGCTGAATTCTTTCTGATGAAGCTCTTTGAGGACCGGGCGGACCTGGCGCTGACTATGGATTGCCGCTATCGGTGGGGCAAGGCGAATTTTGGCCTTGGTTACACCTCGATGGAGATTGAGTACTATCCGGTGGATGAGTATGAGAAGCTAAAGAAGAACACCTATCTGACCTCCGAGCTAGAGGATATGCCAGATGATCTGGACCTGGGCGGAATAAGCGCAACCGCCGGTCTCAAGGTTTATTTCTAATTCGCAGGCAGACCTTTAGGGGAGCCCTCGACGGACTGATATGATTGAGGGCCGTAGGGTGAGTCGCTCCCCCGTCCACAAGCGAGTGCCGACTCTGAGTGTTCCTTGCTCTCTTCCATCGAGAGGAGAATGAAGGTGTTTAAGAAGCGCATTAGCCGATGGGCGATAGTCTCCGCCGTTGGGCTGTTCCTGGCGATATTATGCCTGGCGCAGACGCCGCAAATGTCTCACTTAAGCGAGATGGAGGCGTATTTCCCCTACCTCTCGACGCTGGTCCAGACGCTCAGGACAATCGATGAATTCTACGTCGATGAGATCAACATGGAGGAATTACTCAGACAGGGCACCATGCGTCTTGTGACTGGTCTCGACGCCCGATCCGAGGTCATATTCCCCGGCGATAACCATGGGCGCCAGGCGGACCTTGGACTGAACATAATGGTCAAAGACGGTCTCTTCGTAGTCATTTCCAGAGAGGTTAATTCGCCTGCTTTCGAGTCCGAAATCGAGCCGGGGGACAAAATAGTTGGCATCGATGATCACTCAGTAAGAGGCCTGACCCTGGATGAACTGAGACGCGAATTAAGGGGTGATCCAGGCACGCAGATAACCTTGACTCTGTATGGCCCCAAGGACTTCAAGGTCAAGAAAGTCGAGCTGAAACGTGCTGTCTATTCGACGCAACCGGCTTCATTCTCGCTCGATGGGGACGGCATTCTGACCGTCACATTCAGGACATTCGCCGATGGCGTGTCAAAGACCTTCAAGAAGGCGCTCAGCCGTGCCGATGGGAAGAAGCTCAAGGGAATCATAATCGATGTTCGAGATAACATCGGCGGCTCGATTAACGAGGTCGTCGAGATCTGCAGCCGATTCATCGCATTTGGGCCGGTCTTTATGCGAGCGAATGACACCTACGAGAAAGAATTCAGAAGAGACGACAGCATCTCTGTGATCGATAGGCCGGTGCCGCTCGTCATAGTCGTCAACGAGCGCACGTTGGGAGAGGCGGAGGTGCTCGCGGCAAGCTTGCGAGCTCACAAGTTCGCGAGGCTGGTAGGCCAGGTTACATTCGGATTTGCCCTGAGCACAGAGTGCATCAATACCACCGGAGGGACGAAGGTCATCCTCGCCACCTCGAAGTATCTGGGCCCCTTCGGTCAGAAGATACACGAGGTCGGCCTTACCCCCGACGTTATCGCTGCATTCGACAAGGATTCGGATGCCGACACTCAGATGGCAAAGGCTCGCGAGGCCATTCTGAACTGGACACCCATCGACACGGACATGCCTGAGACGGGCTTGCCAGAATCTGAGAAAGAGGCAGCGTAGCGATAGGGCTAAGACCCTGGCAGATCTCTCCCCATGCCCAAAGCCTGTTAGGATCTCGAGATTGACAACCAACTGACTGCCCTATTAGGAAGCCAGGCGGCCAACGAAGGACAATCACTCCAGCCTAAAGGACGCCTCCCCTATCTGTGAAAGCGGCACGATCGTGCCAGGGTTGACCAGCGCAGTAAAGAGCAGAAATTGACCGCGGCTATTGAATGGTGCAACGGTCGGTAGATTGACCACATGGGCAACGCAGGAGAACTCGAACTCCGACGGTGGAGAGATTCCCGATGCGATCGGCCAGACTCCGCCAAGCCATGGGATATCCGTTCCAAACGCTGCGGGTGACCAGATCAGCCCACCCGGATCGAGGATAAGAACGTAGAAGTCCGCTACTATCGCATACTCGGGCAGTGCCATATCAAGCGAAATCGAGATCGAGTCGCCAACAATGGAATAGCTCTGTTTGTCGGTCGAGATATGCACGAAAGTCGCATCAGAGGGAAAAACAGAAGGGCCTGAGTAACCGCCTGAATCAGGGAGTCGGCTAATTCGGCCAAGCGAATCCTGGAATTTGAAATGGTATGAATGGTCCCCCGGCCGCAGATGGGCTTCAAAACGGTATTCGCCGTTACCGGGTAGCCCTGATAAGGGCGACATTGAGTGGATTTGATCGTCGATGACCACGGTAGCCGTAACCGGCAGATCACTCTCGCTGCAGTAGTATGTCACGAAATAGGTGAATCCGGTGTCTATCGTTCCTGCTGTTGGCGCAATATTTCCCTGCGAGAGAGCCGCTTCATAGTCCACGCTGGGTCCAGTCTGGTCTCCCAATGGGGGATATCTGGAAGCGCCGCCATGAGCATCACAGAAATAGAAAAAGTAGCGATGGACGCCCGCAGAAAGTCGGGTGCTCAAGATGAACTTGCCATGTGGTCTGGAGCCAGAAAGGAGCGACATCTCGTGTTGCTCGCCGTCGATTACAACCGCGCAAGTTATCGGGACATCACCGTCGTCGTCAGTACACTCGACGGAGAAATTGAATATCGTGCTCGTAGTCCCGAAAGACGGCTCGACCGTCCCAAAAGCTAAGAGCGGAGCTCTGTTATCGAACTTCTGATCGCAATGAACCTGCGGGTCACCATATATGTTGAAGCAGAATGCATTGGTCAGCCATCCGGAGCCGCTGCAGTTGAGAGTGGACTTTGCGTCGGCCAGCGCTTTTCCGACGGGATAGCCTGCCTGGGCGATATTCTTATTCATCTCGTAGGCCAGGTCTTGTGCGGTCAACCAGCCCGTGGGCGAACTCCATCCAACCGCGTAGAATTCTACACTGGACGCGCCAATGGCCGCTATCGCCCCCGACTTCAGGAGCGAGTACGAGAGATTCCCATTCTCTTCCGGAGAGGCATTAAGACAACTGCACTGACAGACAATCGCGGGCCTGGTCTCGTCCAGCACTCGGCAGTCGGCCGCGCTGAATAACGTGCCGCAGCCGTTGTCACCATAGCCGATGTACGCGCCTGTGGATGAGCCATGACCCATCCAGGTCACCAATCCATAGGAATTGGACCGCCAGTGCTCGGATGTGGCGCCGTCCACGAGTTCCAGGTTACTCTCGAAAATCGAGTCGTCGATGCACCCGCCTTGCTGGTACAGCTTGAATGAGCTGAATCCCTCCGCGGTCAAGTAGTCATCGGCCATACTCTCACCGAGATATGCGCTGTCCGTTTCCACATCGCAAAAAGCAAGCGGAAGTAGGAATTTCTTCCTCCAGGTGAGGTTTCCCTTTGCTGTCTGATAGTCGATAGTCTTCTGAAGGATCCTATCCAGATTGTAGTAGTCATCTTCATAAATGGGGATTCGGCCTACATACACATCCGGGACAAGATCGATCCCATCGGGGCCTCCGTCGTCCCCATTTTCTCCATAGAAGGTATCGCCATCCAGGTCCCAATTGCCGCTCAAATCAGCAAAATAGTAGTCTGTCGGGACCCTTGATTGCGCGGTCTCCGTGTGAACCGGCCAGCAGATCTTCATCGGCACATCGCCCGTTTCAGGTGATGGGTCTCCAATCAGGAGAACATATAGAATACAATAGCGGATGTACTTGTCCTTGAGCCATCGGCGAATCTTGTCTGCTCTGCCATTCGGAGCCTGGCCCGGGAGATTATCATAATCGTCCTCCGTCGCCACGATAACCGAAAAGCCCTGCGACCTCTTATGCTGAACGAAATCAGTCAGACGGTTGCTGGATGACAGGATATCGCTCGTGGTAATGATTACGTAGCTGACCGTTGATGAGGCCGAATTTGCCTCTTCAGGTGGTTGATACCAATTAATAGCCTGATCGAAGTTCGAGAATCGGCTGCATGCGACGTCATCCATCGCGGTATCCGACAGGAGAGAGTTATCTTCCGGGAGGCCAGACCTTTCATATTCGATGACCATTTGAGCCGCTGCAATCTGTGTAAGCGCCCCCGTGACTGGATTGTATATGACCGGGGTGAATTCAACTCGCGCAAAGACCCATTTGCGCATTTGCGATATGCCAAGGTTGACCAGAAAGCTCTCAGGATAGTCAGCGTCATCCTGATAGATGCCTACGGCCTTACCATTTCTTATATCTGCTCTGTCGCCCCACATTATGATTGAATTGCCATTGGTATCCTGGCTCTTTGCCGGGGGCGCGGGGGCAAGCTCATGCATGCCGTCGATCGGGCGATTATGTATATATTCGGCCCTGACAACCACCGTGGTCCTGTCAACATCAGGAGGTAGAGCGACATCAAAGACCCTGCGAGGCAAGAGCGGAGTGCCGGGTCCCCCACCCGTTCTAAAGCCCTCCATGTGGATCACCTCTGTTCCGTCGGGCTTCTGCTCGATTTCGAAGTCACCACTATCGATCGGGATACAGACGATCTCGCCAGGCGAGGCTAGAGAGGGAACAAAGCTAAGCAAGCTGAGCAACAACCAATATTTAAGAAGCGTGAGAACCGACACACTGCCGCCCCGCAGAGAATCAAGCGTCTGATATGATGTCACTTCTTCCTTCATTGTGTAGTCTATTGCGCGCG
>JAFGIT010000130.1 GCA_016929465.1 Candidatus Coatesiibacteriota bacterium
ATAGGACGCCCGAGCTGCCCGGCGCGAAGACCACGGGCATCTGACCCTCCGGTGACGGCTTGGCGTCGATGAGCACGGCGGCTTTGCGAACGGCCTCGCGTGCCAGATAGTCTGGATGACACTTCGGCTGTTTCAATCCCTCGAAGCCGGCCAATTTGCCGAATGAACTCGTCGAGGCAAGAAGCTCTCCATTCACCTTCAAGAACACCTGGACGATCATCTCTACCATCGAGCGAGTATCCCGAACGATCTTACCTTTAGAGGTCAGGATAAGGGCGTTCCGAACGCCATCGACATACGAGACAGTTACCTGGTGGGCAGCCTCATGTGAATCTCGTGCGACAGTATCCGCTTCGATCACCGCGGCGAGCTTGCGCTCCAGCGAGACCTCGTCGAGCGGTTCGACCACTCTCTGAACCGGATCAGTCTCGAGCTCGAATGGCGCGGTGTCCAGGGATCTGCTAGTGCCGCCCTCTCGCTTCAAGGAGACGCAGATTGCCTCTGTTATGCGGTCAATCGACGAGGGATTGGTTCCGTCACAGCAGCAATGGAAGCTCTTTCCTGACACGATGGCATACACGGAGACGCCGAGACGGGATAGAGTGGAGACATTGGTCTTTCGGTCCTCACAGACAAGCCTCCAGGTGCTTGACTCCTCGACCAGAACCTCGCACCACTCGGCGCCGGCGGCCATCATCCGTCTGATACGTTGAAAGCCGAATTCTGGATCGAGAAGATAGTCGTTCATAGCAAAGCATAATGGCTGCTTGCGCTTCCCCCGTCAAGGGATTTTCGCTCGAGCCCCTATCATCGGATGCGCGCACAAATGGGGCCGCGATGACGGTTGACACATCGAACCACCATCAATAGCTTTCATCCAAATCGCCGACGAGGGCGAGTGATTCAATACTCAATTTGGAGCTTATACGATGGAGAAAAGAGAACGTCTGCTGGAGTTGGTGCGCGAATTATCACTCAAAAAGGGGCATTTCAAGCTATCCTCCGGCGGGACCAGCAATTACTACGTTGACTGCAAGATGACCACGCTCTCCTCCGAGGGCCTCAACCTGGTCGGGAAGCTCTTCGCGGCTCGCCTGAGGGAACTCGGTGTGAAATACGTTGGCGGCCTGACGCTCGGCGCAGACCCGATCGCGAGCGCCGCCGCCGCCATGAGCTGGGAAGCGGGCTATCCGGTAGATGCTTTTATCGTCCGGAAGCAGGTCAAGGGCCACGGGACCGGCAAGCAGATTGAAGGGCCGCTTCCCGAGGGCGCCGACGTTGTCGTCGTCGAGGATGTGACGACCACCGGTCGCTCTGCACTCGAGGCGGTCGAAGCCGTCGAGGCGCACGGCTGTAAGGTCATCGAGGTCATCACCATCCTCGACCGCATGGAAGGCGGCAGGGAGAACATCGAGGCGAAGGGCTACAAGTTCTACCCGCTCTTCAATCGAGAAGAACTCCTCGGCGAAGAATAGTCGAGACCATAGTGCGATGAGTGAAGCGAGATGAGCGGTTTTGCGACTATCTGGCAAGATCTGAATTGGCAGCAAATAATTACTGCGCTGCTCCTCGTCGGTGTCGCTGTCGCTCTCTCCTATAAGCAGAAGCTCGGCCTGGAGAAGAGCTTCCTGATAGGCGCAGCGCGGGTCTTCGTCCAACTTATGGTTGTCGGCTCGGTGCTGACGATCGTATTTGACTTGAAGAGCCCCGAACTGATTCTTTTCATGCTAACGGTGATGGTCGCCGTTGGCGCATGGACATGTTCCCGGTCCGCACCCGAGGTGCCCCATGCTCTGGTGATCTCTTTCATTGCGATGTCTGTAGCGACGCTTCTCTCAGTGGGGCTACTCCTCATCTTATCGATTATCCCCACTGAGCCCAGGACGCTTATCCCGCTCGCCGGAATCGCAATCGGTAACGGAGCGAGCATCGGGACGCTGACCTTCGGCCGGGTGACGGATGAGATACAAGCGAACAAGGCCAGGATCGAAGCAGCACTCTGCCTCGGGGCGACGTCCTCACAGGCGATGCAGAAGCACCTCCAGCTCTCGATGAAGCGAACTCTCGCGCCGACGCTGGTCTCGCTGAAGCTGGTCGGTATAGTGCACCTGCCCGGTGCGATGACCGGGATGATCATCGCCGGAGCCCCGGTGTTCAAGGCGGTCTTCATTCAGGTAGTCGTGTTCTATTTGCTGCTCTGCCAGGCGACCGTTGTCTCGACCATCGTGTCGCACCTGACCGCGAGGCGTTTCTTCTCCCGCGACCACAGGCTGCTAGTGTGAGATGGGCAATCGCTATGACATACCGCATGTAGGGGCAGGCCTTGTGTCTGCGCAAAATATAGATAGGCGGAGACCAAATGAACGATGACGATCTGGTGAGTGCCGCTAAGAAAGCCGCGGAGAATGCGATTATCCCATTCTCCGGATTCCGGGTGGGCGCTGCGCTTCTGGCCTCGGACGGGAGGCTGTTTGCTGGCTGCAACATAGAGAATCCCTCGCTCTCGATGAGCGTCTGTGCTGAACAGGTGGCCTTCATGAATGCCCTCTCTGCGGGAGCCCGTGAATTTACGAAGGTCGCGGTCTGGGCGGATTACGACCAGTTCGTGACCCCCTGCGGGAAATGCCGTCAGTTAATCCTCGAATTCGCCCCCCACGCCACGGTCCTGATGGCGGACCGGAACGGAAGCTTCATGGTCAGGAAGATCGGGGAGCTGCTGCCGTTGCCGTTTAGGCACCGCCAAGGCGGGGATAAGGGATAAGGGATAAAGGGGAAGGGGGACGGGAATATTGGGGGCCCGGTTACTGGGCCTCTTTGGCTTTTAGAGAGAGTATCTGGCTGGATAGGCACTTACTGATCTGCACTACTGCGCTCTTGCTCTCATCGTGTTGAGATTGATCTATATAACCTATTTCGAGCGAGACCCTTAGAAGGCTCCTGACTTCTCCGGCTGATCCCTTCGCGATGTTGAGGAATTGAATGTACTCCCTATGAGAAGACCGCTCGAATCCCTCAGCGATATTAGTAGGAATTGAGACGGCAGCACGTCTGATTTGATCTCTCAAGCCGAAATCCCTGCGAAAATCCCCATCGATTGTCAGTGTATAGATGCGCTTCACTAGCCTGAGTTTCCGGCTTACAGGTATTTGACGTCAGCTGATGCTCTTTAGATAGGCTATAGGAGCCGTTTTTA
>JAFGIT010000131.1 GCA_016929465.1 Candidatus Coatesiibacteriota bacterium
CTACCGGCTGCCGACCGAGGCGGAATGGGAATACGCCTGCCGCGCTGGGACCACGACACGCTATTACAGCGGCGATTCGGTGGAGGACCTGCATAGAGCCGGCTGGACTCTTCACAATGGGAGCGATAGGACACACATAGTTGCCCAGAAGGAACCGAACGCCTGGGGATTCTATGACATGCACGGCAATGTCTGCGAGGCGTGCTGGGACTACTGCGATTTCGATTATTACAGCCGTAGTCCGGATACCGATCCCCGCGGGTCAGAATCGGCTACGGATGGTCGGACCATCCGAGGGGGGAGTTGGTGGGACGACGAGCCTTACTGCAGGTGCTCATATCGAAAGGTCTGTTATCTTGGCTGCCTATGCGGCAAGGTCGGACTCCGCCTGGTTCGCTCTGGCGCCTACAGCGCTGGCCCCAGGGTCACTTTGAGTGTGGACAAGAGCTCATACAATCTCGGTGACACGATTGGGCTAATGCTCTCAGGCTATAATTACGGCGAGGGCGTCAACGTGGATGTCTTTGTGGGTTTTATCGATTCGGTCGGGCGGACGCTCATGTTGACGCCCGACGGCTGGAGCGAGACAAGAACGCCATTTGGCGAGCCCATCCTTCCTGTCCCCCTATTCGCTGACGTCTATGTCCCGCAGGGGTTCGCCATGGGGCCAGTTCCATTCGAGTGGCTCGATCTCCCGTGTCATACGCCACCAATAGGCGTCAAAGACGACTACTACTTCTTGGCCGCGCTGAGTTTTGCGGGGACATACGATTGGATCGGCGAGGTTAGCTACGTGGGATTCTTCTTGGATACGGGTCCCGGAAATCCCATCAACATGCTCTCTATCCCGGCCGGCTCATTCATTATGGGTTCGCCCGAATCTGAGGAGGGCCACCAGGCCTCGGAAAGCCCGCAACATGAGGTAAGCGTTTCGGCATTCTTGATGTCTGAAACGGAGATCACCCAGCGCCAGTGGGAGGATGTGATGGGCTACAGCACGAATTTCAACAGATACTCTCCAGACCTGCCGGCAGAGGGTTTCAACTGGTTCGACTCCCTAGTCTTCTGCAATCAGCTCTCTATTGCTGACGGATTCACTCCCTGCTATACGCTCGAGAATGTCCAATACATCAACGCGTATCACATCGCCGCCGCGGACGTAACCTGTGATTTTGAAGCGGACGGCTTTCGGCTGCCTACCGAGGCGGAATGGGAATACGCGTGTCGGGCGGGAACGACCACGAGGTATCACAGCGGCGATTCCGTAGCCGACCTGGATAGAGTGGATTGGCACGCCGAGAACTCCGCGCCAGAGACGCATCCGGTCGCACAAAAGGAACCGAATCCGTGGGGGCTATATGACGTGCATGGCAACGTAGGCGAGTTCTGCTGGGACTATTATGACGAGACGTATTATGGGCGAAGTCCGGCGGTCGATCCCACAGGCGCGGAGAGAGGCGATAGACGCGCTCGGCGAGGTGGGGCTTGGTTCGCCACGCCCGACCTCTGTCGCTCCGCGTATCGAAAGGCGTGTGGCCTAAATTGCTGGTGCGACGCGTCTGGTATCCGTGTGGTCAGGCGCGCTCAGCCCTTGCGGTAGCTGACGGCTGAGGTTCTCTTATTGCGGGCGCCGATTAGTTAGTCGAGTCCGCCGAGAAGGCTGATGGCGCCGTAGAAGGTCCTATGGCGCTGAGGGGCGAGTTGGCGGGCGGGCGGAAGAAGACAGAGGGACCGGCCCGATAATTCCCCGCGTTTCCACACGGGGCTACCGTTGTTACTCCCCTTTCAGCAAGCCAAACCAACCTCGCCCAGCTGACAGTTTTGAGGCCTGGCGACAATCCTGAGGGGGGTATCACGAGGCCTTTATGTACTCAATCGCTCTTTTGAGCCTCGCGATCGTGCGCTCCTTGCCGAGCGCTTCGACCAGGTGGAAGAGGCTGGGGCCGACCGTCAATCCCGAGCAGGCAAGCCGCGCCGGGTGGATGATCTTGCCGGCGCCGACGTCCAGTCCCTCTGCGAGCTCGCGGATAATCGTCTCGATAGTCTCAAGCGAGAAATCGTCGGCTGCCTCGAATCGGGCGACGAGCTGCGCCAGCATGTGTGCGGTTTCTGGGCCTTTGAACTGCTTGCGGACGCCCTTTTCGTCGTAGTCGAAATCCATGTTGAAGAAGTAATTCACGGCCTCCGGGTAATCGGTCAGCTTGCGGACACGCTCCTGAAGGAGCAGGATGATCTTCTCCACCCACGCCGCATTATTCGCGACAAAATCCTCGTCGGTCAGCCCCGACGCGATGAGTATCGGTTTCACGCGGGCGAAGAGGTCTTCCTTCGGGAGCAGTTTCACGTATTCGTTGTTCATCCACTCGAGCTTCTTGACGTCGAAGACCGCGTTCGCCTTATTGATGGCCGGAAGGTCGAAAGCTTCGACCAGTTCATCGAGTGTCATGATCTCCCTGTTATCCCCGGGGGACCAGCCCAAGAGCGCGAGAAAATTCCTCACCGCCTCTGGCATAAAGCCGGCCTCCTCATAATCGGAGACTGCAACTGCGGCGTTTCTCTTGCTCAGTTTCGAGCGATCGGGGGCCAGAATCAGCGGGATGTGCGCGAAGATGGGCAGTTCGTAGCCGAGCGCTTTGTAGATCATCACCTGCTTCGGGATGTTGTTGTAGTGGTCGTCGCCGCGGATGACGTGAGTTATCGCCATGTCGTGGTCGTCAACCACGACCGCGAGCTGATAGGTCGGGGAGCCGTCGGCCTTCTTGATGACGAAATCGCCGATCTCCTTGTGGTTGAAACTGACATCCCCGTGCACTGCATCCGAGACGGCCGTCTCGCCCTCGGGGACCAAAAACCGCACAGCCTTCGGGACACCCTCTTCTGTAAGGCGCTGCTTTTCCTCATCGGAGAGGTGCAAGCACCTGCGATCGTAGCGGAACGCGCCGCCCTTTTTGCGGGCCTCTTCACGCATCACCTTGAGCTTCTCTGCATCGCAGAAGCAATGGTATGCCTTCCCCTCGGAGAGGAGCTTATCGACGGCGGCGTCATATAGCGAGAACCGCTCCGACTGGTAGAACGGGCCCTCGTCCCAATCGAGGCCGAGCCACTTCATCGAATCAAGGATCTGGCCCACCATCCGCTCCTCAGATCGGACCAGGTCCGTGTCCTCGATACGAAGGATGAATTTGCCATCGTGCTTCCTGCAGTATAGCCAATTAAAGAGTGCGGTCCTTGCGCCGCCCACGTGAAGGTAGCCAGTCGGCGAAGGCGCGAACCGGACGCGTATATTCTCAGTCATTCTTATCTCCACAAATTTTCGAGATGTCATTCGAGGGTGATACGGAAACTGATCTTGCTTTAGGATCTTAGGCCAGGATGACGGGGCGTGTCAATTTGAGGAGGGGATTGATTAGAAGTTCGTCCACGAAGTGACTGTGGTCGATGTCAATAGATTAGTTTGGATTTACCCATGGTTTTTGGTCCCTCATTATGGCGTTTGCGAA
>JAFGIT010000132.1 GCA_016929465.1 Candidatus Coatesiibacteriota bacterium
GAGGGCAAGGAGCACAACCAGGGCGTGGCTTATCTTGATGATGGGACGATGGTTGTAGTTGAGGATGCCCGCAAGTCAATGGGCAAGATCGTCGAGGCAGAGGTCACTAGCGTGCTTCAGACGACTGCGGGCCGTATGATCTTCGCGAAGATGGGCGCTCGTCCCCCGCAAGAATCGAAGCGCGGCGGCAGGAGTTCCGCCTCCAGGGGCGGCCGTTCCTAGGCTGCATATCGGAGATTGATTGCATTGGAGAGAGCTCCAGGCGCTCCGGTTCAGTTCGTTTCTGCAATCGTAGTAGCCGGAGGCTCCGGTGAGAGGATGGGCTCCGAGGTCGAAAAGCCCTTTATCGAGATTCTCGGAGTGCCCATGCTCTTTTATTCCATGCAGGCGATCCAGGATTGTGAGGACATCTCTGAAATGGTTCTAGTTGTCTTCAAAGGCGGCGAAGAGCGGCTTGATGCTGCCGGGGGAGTTGCACGATTTCCCAAACTAACCGCGATCGTCGAAGGGGGGCCGAGGCGGCAGGATTCCGTATTCAACGGTCTTGCGGCGTGCGATGATAGAGCGGAAATAGTCGCGGTTCATGACGCAGCGAGGCCGATGCTGAGGAAGGAGTGGCTTAACTCTGGAATCAACGCCCTTGGAGACTGCGCAGGGGCGATTTTCGCCGCTCCCCTGACCGATACGATCAAGCGCTCATCCCCCGAAGGGATTGTGCTCGAGACCGTGCCGCGAGACGGTCTATATGCGATTCAGACTCCGCAGATATTTACCAGAGACTGGCTATTCAGAGCTCATAGCAGAGCCCGGCTGAACGGCACAATTGGCACGGACGATGCCGCGTTGGTCGAGGAAATCGGCGGCAAGATAAAGATTTTGCCGGGTCCTCCTAATAATCTGAAGGTGACCTATCAAGATGATCTTCTGGTTCTAAAGGCTTTTTTGGAAGCGAGGAAATAGAATTGGGCAGGTCGGGAATAGGCTTCGATTGTCATAGGCTGGTCGAGGGGCGGAAGCTCATCCTCGGAGGTGTGGAGATTCCGTATGAGAAGGGGCTCTTAGGGCATTCAGACGGCGATTCGCTCTGCCATGCGATCTGCGACGCCCTCTTGGGAGCGGCATCCCTTCCCGACATCGGTCACCAGTTTCCCGATACGGATCCCGCGTATAAAGGGGCGTTCAGCCTTGATCTACTGGCAGCTGTTCGTGAGAAGATCATCGAGACCGGGTTCTATCCAGTGTTCATCGACGCTGTGATCATTGCCCAGGAGCCCAAGATCGGGCCGCATTACGAGGCGATGCGCGAGGCCATATCCGGCGCGCTCGAGATCCCTTCATCATGTGTCAGCGTGAAGGCCTCAACCACCGAGGGACTTGGCTTCTTGGGGGCAAAGGAGGGCATCGCAGCGCTGGCGATAGCATCCGTCACGGAGATGTCCAGAGAGTGATTCGGGATATTTCTTGCGATTTGGATCGCCATTAGATCGCTTGTTAGCTATCCTTCCGAGGCTTTTGGGGAAGATGCATTCGAGCGTACGAATGGCTTCACGGCCTACCTTCCATTCTATGGTCCGGTCCCTTATCACACCTTGACGCCGAAATTATCCAAAGTTTTTTCCCTCTTGATTTTTGGTGGGGTGAGGGATTATCTTTCTGTGTGTGATTAATCGTAGAGATTAGGGCTGGCGTAGCTCAGTGGTAGAGCAGCTGATTTGTAATCAGCCGGTCGGGGGTTCGACTCCCTTCGCCAGCTTAATCGCTGAATACGTGATGTTACGAGTGCTGGGGAGATACCCAAGCGGTCAAAGGGGGCAGGCTGTAAACCTGTTGGCGTAGCCTTCGGAGGTTCGAACCCTCCTCTCCCCACTTAGGGCGCTCAGGCCGCTCGTAGAGCTACAAGGGGCTCAGCGGCCAAGAGCGTTTCTTTTAGGGATCGATGCGAAACCGCAAAGGGAGGAAAAACATGCATCGGAATATCATCCTGTCAATCCTGCTGGTTTTGTTCGTTTTTGCCAGCGCTTCAGCTTGGGCAGCTATGCCTAATGTCGGGGACGTGGCCCCAAACGTTCGATATCAGGACATCGACACCGAGGAGGACCTTTGGCTTTACGATGAGTATGCCGGCTCGATCGTAGTCCTCGAAATGTTCGCAGGTTATTGAGGCTACTGCAAACCTACGCTGGCAGCGTATCAACAATATATTTGGGATTACTTCAGACCTGACAAACCAGTTTATGTTATCGGAATGGATGTTTACCAAGGCGATTCAGCCGCATCCTGCCGTCAATACAGAGAAGATAATGGCTATCATGTCGATTTCGGCTGGGATGAATATGAGGAAGTCGCCGCGAACTATATGGGCTCTGGCTATCCGACCTCGGTCGCGATCGACTGTCAAGACCCGCCTATAGTCGTCTGGACTAGGTCGGGGCTGTGCGAAGACACTGACCGGACAAACTACTGCGTTCAGAACCTTCAGGAACAGATTGAGAACGACTGGTTGCCTCTCTGCAACGACGCCCCAGAGCTCTCTAACCCTGATTACGATCCTGCCTTCGGGCGGACAGACACAGATTTTAATTTCTATATCGACTATTTTGACCCTGATGGCGACGCGCCCAATGAGATCATAGTCTTTGTGAACGGAACTCCCCATGCGATGAGCCTCGACACTGGCACCGCTGACAACGGAACTTACGTCTGGACCGGAACGATTTCCCAGGAAGGTCAGGCGCAATTCTACTTCTATTGCAGCGATGGCAGAGGCGGGGAGGATACGACCGGAAACTACAACGGACCGTATGTCTATGACGACTACGACCCGCCTTCCTCGAGCTGTTCCGCGCCGTCGAGATCGCAATCGAATACCATAACCGTTGACTACACATCGTCGGACGCGGATTCCGGCGTCTCGAGAGTTGACCTCTGGATGCAATGCGCCGGTGGTGGCTACAGCCTGATTGATACTTCCACCAATCAGAATGGAAGCTTCAACGTGAACTTGAATTCCGGCAATGCCGTGTATGATTTTTACACGAGAGCGACCGACTTGGTGGGCAATTTAGAGGATGCTCCCGGAACAGAGGATGCCTCCACTATCTTTGACAATACCGCTCCGGATTCATCGGTTGACCCATCGTTGGAGTACTACTGGAATAATCTACCAGTCCAAATCGACTTCGACGCAGACGATAACTTGAGCGGAGTTGATTACATTGACCTCTGGTATAGATATGAAGGTGGTTCCTGGACCGACAGCGGACTGACCGCATCCGGCGTGGCAGGCACCTTCAACTTCGACGCTCCCCAGGGCCAGGGCGGCTACGAGTTCTACACGATCTCTACCGATCTCAATGGGAACGTTGAAACAGCGCCTACAAGCGCGCAGGCCGATGTCCTTTACGATGCGACACTGCCTGTCTCGAGCTGCTCGACCATCCCTCAGACAAACGCCGACACGATCGGCATTAGCTTCAATGCATCTGACAACGATGAGGTCGATGATACCGATCTTTGGTATCAGTTCGAAGGCGGAGCCTGGACCTACACCGGACAGACGATGAGTGGAGTGTCCGGCACGTTCAACTATACTTTCGGCCAAGGGGATGGAGTCTATGGATTCTACACCATTTCGCACGATATGGCGACCAACGTCGAGAATCCGCCGGCTTCTGCAGACACCGCGATCAGGCTCGACCAGACTATGCCGGAGTCGAATTGCACCGCTGATGCTCTAATCGGCGAATTGCCTTTCGACATCCAATTCACTGCGTCCGATGCCGGCACAGGCGTTGCATCGACTAAACTCTACTACCGCTATGAAGGTGAGACTCAGTGGCAGGATGGCTACCAAACAAAGCCGGGCGAGAGCGGCCTGTTCTCACTCGATCCGACGGTCATCACGCCCCAATACGGCGATGGCAATTACGAGCTGATGACAATTTGCACGGACAATGTGGGCAATAAGGAGGCTCCTCCCGCTGCCCCCGATCAGACAGTCACGCTCGATACCACTCCGCCATCCTCCTTTGTGACGTGCAATTCAATGTCGCCAACATCTCCGTTGCAGTTGGATTATACCGCCAACGATTCTCTCTCGGGATTGAGCAGCGTCACCCTGTGGTATAACTTCAACGGTGGAGACTGGGTGGATTCAGGTCTGTCCGATACTTTCGGGACATCGGGCAACTCGATCAATGTCGAGAACGGATCCTTTACCTTCTCATTCCCACATGGTGATGGTGTATATGGCTTCCTGACGATTGCTGCCGACATTGCAGGCAACAATGAGACGCCAGGAATGGCAGATTGCACCTGCTCATTCGACACGACGTCGCCCAACACGACCGGGCAGACGGACGGAGTAGTCAATGATCCGACGATACAGATCAACTATCAGTCGGTCGATGCTCTGACTGCGGTGGCGAATGTTCGTCTCTACTACAAATACACTGATCTCGAGGGTGAGGCAGACGCTACCCTCTATGACACTGGTCTCGATGAAACGGCTCCGGCAGGCACATTTGTCTGGGCACCGGACAGAGGACCGGGCTACTACTACTTCTACTTCTCGGCGACGGATACGGCCGGGAATACGGAGGCGACAAGCGGCGCGGCCGATACGAGCTGTCTCTACGACCCGAGGCTTGCGCTCTCCAATATGACAGCGCCAGGATATGTGACCGAGCCTTCAGTCGCGATACAATTCACGACCGACATAGGCAATGATGGCTTCGATCACGTTACCCTCTACTACCGGTTCGGCGAGACGCTGTCTGAGGCAGAGAGTGCCGATTGGACGGCAACCGATACGATCTCCACCGAACAAGCGGGAACGCTTAATTTTGCTTGTCCAGATGGGGACGGCTTCTACCAGTTCTTTACTCGCGCGACGAGCGGAAGCTGGTTGCTCGAGCCTATTCCTGACGTCGCAGATGGAACCACACTGTTCGACGGGGTTGCTCCCGAGACAACCATCACGGGGCCAGCGATTTCTGCCAATTCACAATTCAATCTGAATTACACCACGGTCGAGGCCTATGGCTTGGTCTCCATCGATATCTACTACGAGTATGGAGGCACATGGAGCCTATATACGACAGTAACCCAGATGAATGGAGTCGTGGTCTTCAACACTCAGGGCAATGAGGGCGTATATAGCTTCTACACCATCGGAACCGACGTTGCGGGCAACGTAGAAGACGTGCCAGTGGCAGGCTATGACTGCACGGTTACGGCGGACCTGAATCCTCCGATCTCGCAGGCCAGCGTTGACACTTACGGGACCGGTTTCCCGATCGAGGTGATCTACACCGCCAGCGATACAGTGACCCCGGTCACCAATGTCTCCCTCTGGGTGAAATATGGAAACGGGCCGTGGACCAGCACCGGTCTCTCCGGTGCCGGCGATCTCGGCACTCTCTACTACACACCGGCTTCTGCTGTTGAAGGCATATACAGGTTCTATACCTCGGCAGTAGATGAGGCGGGACACTCGGAGGTATCTCCATCTTCTGATCCGGACCAGATCACAATTGACTGGACACCTCCGGTAACGACCTGCTCCTCGCCAGCGCTTTCGAGCGAGCCGGAAGTCGATGTGAGTTACACCGGGACCGACCTGCTATCTGGAATGAGCTCCGTCTCGGCGTGGATATACGCCAGCGGCGTTTGGCAGGACACCGGCTTGCTTGGCCCGGCGGACAGTGGCGTCATCACTGTTGACGTGTCCGCTTGGGGTGAGGGGTCATTCGGATTCTGCGTGCTCGGCCGAGACAATTGCGGCAACGTAGAGGGTCTCCCGGCTGTGCCGCCAACGGCGACGCTCTATGACATGACGAAACCGACCTCTGCGGCAGGATTACCCGCCGGAGGTCTTTATGCCAACACTTCACCGGTGGCGATACCCTACACTGCGAACGATGCAGCAAGCGGTGTTGCCAGCGCAAGCCTGTGGTACAAATTCAACGGTGGAGCCTGGCTCAACTCGGGCCTCTCGAATACGCCCTCGGGATTGTCACCAATGGCTGATGGCTCATTCTCGTTCATACCGCCGAGCGGAGACGGAACATACCAATTCGCAACACGCGCACTCGACAACGCTGGCAATCTGGAAGACCTTCCGGCGACTCCGGATGGCGGAGCTCTCGTGTTCGACCAGACAGCGCCGAGCTCGTCCGTCTCATTCGATGGGACCTATGCTATCGCGTTCCCGATTGTTCTCGATTATGTGGCTGCAGACTCCACTGCTGGTATTGACGAGGTCTCTCTATTCGTCTCAGTCGATGGTGGAGCCTATGTGGATACCAATCTAACAGGTACCGCGACAGCGGGTCAGTTCAGCTATACGCCTGACACTCTCGTCGCGGGAACGTATCGCTTCTACTCAGTTGCCAAGGACAAGGCAGACAATGTCGAGTCCGCTGCTGCATCGGCAGATGCGACGGTAATATTCGACACGATACCTCCCGTCTCGAGCGCTAAGGTCTCCAAGGCCTACGCGAACGCTTTCCCGATCTCGGTATCGTTCACTTCAACGGATGCCGGAACTGGCCTCGTTGAGACTCGCCTCTGGGCGAGCTTCAATAACGGCGTCTATACCGACACCGGGCTATTCTCGGCCAATAAGTCCGGCACATTCAAATATTTGCCTGGCACCTTGGCCGATGGGACGTATTCGTTCTATACCCGCTCCTCCGACATTGCTGGCAATGTCGAGGCTGCACCTGACGAAGCGGATGCGTCGATAGTAGTTGATAGGATTGCCCCCACGTCGTCCTGCTCGATTGACGGGACGGTGGCCAATTCATTCCCGCTTTCGATCGATTACACTAGTTCCGACAGCGGCTCTGGTGTTGATCACGTCGAGCTATTCTACAGACTGAATGGCGGTGCTTGGACGCTAGTAACCTCGTTGACGGACGCATCCGGCACGTATGACTTCACCCCTGCTCCAATCGCCGATGGGCGATATGAGTTCTACACGAAGGCTTACGACCACGCATCCAATGTCGAGGCGACCGCTGGCTCGGAAGACGGAGTAAGCGTTGACACGACGCCCCCAACATCGTCAGCGTTCACGCCTGAAGGGACAGTAGCCTCGCTGCCGTTCTATGTGTTGTTCAATTCACGCGACGACGCCTCCGGTGTTTCGACGACCACCCTGTGGTATAGCTTCAACGGCGGGGCGTGGTTGGATTCAGGTCTGGAGAAGAGCGGAACGGTTGGGCAATTCGAATTCTCCGCGCCTGATGGCGAGGGTACCTATCGATTCTATACAATTTGTCAGGACATGGTGGGCAACGTCGAGGCAGCGCCAAGTGTCCAGGACGGCTCGACCAGGTACCACGTGCCGAAGCCCGAGGTGGAGATCAGTGATGAATCTCTCAGCTTTGGCGAAGTGAACGTGGGCGGACAGGCGATGCAGTCTCTGTTCATAAGCAATGTCGGTGACACAAACCTGATTGTCCAGGACATCTTGAGTGACGATGCTGCTTTCACGGTTTCGATAATGGGCACCTTTCCCAAGACGCTTGGGCCGGGAGCTGCCGTTCTCTGCACCGTCATATTCGCGCCCGATGAGGATGGCGAGTTTGATGCGGAACTATCGATAGAGACTAATGATCCTCTGTCTCCTATTATGACCGTAGCGCTGTCCGGTACTGGCATTGAGGTCGAGGGTGAGTTCGTTGCCGACATCTGGGCGAATGGACAGGTATTCGCCTTCAACGACACCCTAATGGTCGAAATGCGTATATGGAACACGGACGACCCTGTGGACATCGACCTCTCAGCGGAGTTGGTCTTCAATCTCGGTGGTGCTGATGAGCAGGTCTGGTCTGCAGTAGATGGCGGCTGGGTAGCTGGCGAAAGCCTATATGCGAGCGCAATGTCGATCGAGACTGGCTACGACGAGACAACGGAGCTGCTAAGCACGACGCTGCCCTGCAAGCTGCCGATGGTGGTGAAGTCCGGTGTTTACACATTGCGTCTCTCCGCAATGGAGGCCGGAACATCCAATCTAATAGCGGATGAGGTCGTAGAGACCTTTGTGCTGGATGGGGACCCGTTCGTTGCCATTTCGGTTGACAAGGCCACCTATTCATCACTCGGCGATACGATCAGCATCTCGCTGAATGCACTCGTGCCCTACGGTGTGACTGCTGACTACTATGTCATCATGTTCACTCCGGATGGCTCTTTCTGGGCACCAACAGGCTTCGGGGCCGTACCGTGGGTTTCAGATGCAGTTCCACTGTTTGCAGGATTGGAGCTAGAGGGAGTCTTCACTTTCTCGGGTGTAGCCTTTGTGGCGGACCTGCCCGCCTCAGCGCCGTTTGACCTGCCGGGGAATTACACGATTTACACCGGCCTGGTCGAGCCCGGCACGCTGAGCCCGATCTCTGATTTGGGAATGGCCACATTCACGATAGAGTAGTAGTAGGCTAATTTGTAAGACTTCATGGAAATTCGGGCGCCTCGTTCTGCGGGGCGCCCGCTCCATTTTTATCGACTCACTCTTTTGGAACTCTGAAGGACGTGATGTGTTTTTTTCCTTGACACGATCCAAAAAGCGAGTATTGTTCTTGGCTCGCTTTAGCAACGGATGTTTGTGGTTAGTCCTCGTATAAGGGCTGCCTTGGAAGATTTTCAGCGCAGAGTCGCGGTGACAAGGACACTTGTGTTCTTGTTGAGCACATGTGTTAAAAGGCTGTTGACACTGAGCAAAAAGAGCTTATATTGTCTTTCAAAGAAGAGGAATCAATTCTCGTCAATTATGTGCTGGGGCTTGCTGCCTGGCCACCAGAAGGGTTTTTTCGCGCCTACCGAAAGGTGGGAGTTTTACTCCGTTTTGATGAGGGATTACGGCGGGAATAGCTCAGTTGGCTAGAGCATCAGCCTTCCAAGCTGAGGGTCGCGGGTTCGAATCCCGTTTCCCGCTTTGTCAACAGAAATACAATATCTGCCCACGTAGCTCAGCAGGTTGAGCACTTCCTTGGTAAGGAAGAGGACACCGGTTCAAATCCGGTCGTGGGCTTTTTATAATATGCATGAATATATACAGCAGATTGATATGGACGATAGGGACGGAGCTTCCGGTAGTCTGGTTGGATTCTGTCCAGTGATCGCATTTTAGGAGGTTAGTGATGGCAAAGGAAAAATTCGAGCGGACAAAGCCTCATGTGAACGTCGGGACGATTGGTCATATCGACCACGGAAAGACGACTTTGACTGCCGCGTTGACGCTCTGTCTGTCCAAAAGAGGACTCGCTCAGTACACGTCCTTCGAGAATATCGACAAGGCCCCTGAGGAGAGAGAGCGCGGTATAACGATCGCGATCGCTCACGTCGAATATGAGACGGAGAACAGACACTACGCGCATGTGGATTGTCCAGGGCACGTTGATTATATCAAGAATATGATCACCGGTGCCGCCCAGATGGATGGCGCAATATTGGTTGTCGCAGCTGACGACGGACCGAAGCTCCAGACGAGAGAGCATATACTTCTCGCAAAGCAGGTCGGTGTGCCCTACATCGTTGTTTATTTGAACAAGGCGGACCTCGTTGATGACAAGGACCTAATCGACATCATCGACATGGAAGTTCGCGAGCTTCTCGACAAATACGAGTTCCCAGGAGACGAGGTCCCGATAATATGCGGGTCGGCCCGTAAAGCACTCGAGTGTGGTTGCGGAAAGGACGAATGCGAGAGCTGTGGCTCGATAATCCAGCTCGTAAGGGCAGTCGATGAATACATCCCCACGCCCGAGCGTGCAGTGGACAAGCCGTTTCTGATGTCTGTCGAGGACGTCTTCAGTATCCAGGGCCGTGGCACCGTTGCGACCGGTAGGGTCGAGCGCGGTATCATAAAGATGGGTGAAGATGTCGAGATCGTAGGGATACATGAGACCCGCAAGACGGTCTGCACCGGTGTCGAGATGTTCCGCAAGATACTCGACAGCGGCGAGGCCGGTGATAACATCGGGGTGCTCTTGAGAGGTATCAAGAGAACCGATATCGTCCGCGGTCAAGTTATTGCGAAGCCGGGAACGATTACGCCGCACACTAACTTCAAGGCGAGAGTTTATGTTCTGTCCGAGAAGGAAGGTGGACGGCACAAACCGTTCTTCAATGGATACAGACCTCAGTTCTACTTCCGCACGACAGACGTGACTGGCGTCATTACTCTGCCCGAGGGTGTGGACATGGTCATCCCAGGTGATAACATTGATATGACAGTGAAGCTGATCAACCCGATC
>JAFGIT010000133.1 GCA_016929465.1 Candidatus Coatesiibacteriota bacterium
ATGGTGGAGTAGTTGACTGCCCCTCCTCAGTCTTGGGCGGCGCATGCGAGATCACAATCAATACATATGAGAGCTGTCCGACAAGGCATCCCATGTATGGCATCGGGTCGATCAAATGGTATAAGGGAGAGACTCCCTACTTTGACCACTGGGGAATGATCAATAGCTGCATACGGTACCAGCAGGTAGTTCCCTATATGCAATTGGTTCCATAAGAATATCTGAGTCATAAAAGAAAGGGGATATTCCATGAAGAGAGGAATTGCTTTTGCTGCCTGCTTGTGGGTTTCGATCAGCATTCTCATGGTTGTGCAAGCACACTCGACGAGTCGCTTCTGCGAATTCGATGTCTATACTACGGAGGACGGCCTGGGAAGCGGTATGGTTGAGCGCATTGTGATCGCGCCCGATGGCCGTAAGTGGTTCAGCTGCGAAGGAGCGTTGACCAGCTTCGACGAGGTCATCTGGAGGCAGGACGCTAGATTCGCTCAAAGCCGCTCCCCCAATGGGCTGGGTTTAGATGCCGATGGAACAGTATGGATAGCCGCATGGAATGAAGTGTATTTGCTTCCACAGGGATCGGATGACTTCTGTGAGTTCGATGTACCCGATTGCGTGAGCTTTGGCGATATGTATTCTGAGCTTCGTTTCGATGCCTCCAATAGGATGTGGATCGCGACCATGGGAGGAGGCCCTGATTCATATCATGTGGGCGATGATCCACTTCCAGGTTCATATCCGCCGGGTTGGAGGATATATGGCATCCCGAGCGATGCGAATCCACTGTTGGTCGGCGATTTCGCGTTTGACTCGTCAGGAGGCGTTTGGTGCGCGACAAATGCCGGCCTTTTTAGGGGCAGTGTGATGCAGCCAATGTGGGATGATATGAGCAGGGATAGGCAGTATTCATTGATCGGCTATTCCGCCCAAGGCCTTGGCTCGCCTCGTGTGGTAGGCGTCTCAAGAGATGGCCGAGTTTGGACAAAGGGTATGGTCAATAATTCTATTGATCCGAACAATCCGTACCTATGCGTCTCCGAGGATGACGGAGAGAGCTGGTCTTGGCTTGAGGTTCCCTCCATTCCGGATGGGCGAATTCCCTCACTCGATTCTATTGTTACTGTCGATCTGCCCTTCGCAAATGGGCTTTGGCTGGGCGTTCGCTATACGGACCCATCTGGTCTTTCATGGGAGGGATCAGGAGCCTTTTGGCTTGATCTTGACAATGATGAATGGACTTGGGTTGAGGGCTGGGCCGCGACCATTTTCTATGACATCGCGGTTGATGAAATCACGGGCGATGTCTGGTTCACGACGCTCGATGCCGGCGTCGGAGTGCTACGGGGCTGGCTTGAGCAGGCGCCTTCCATCGATCTCGTCATGACAACGGATCAAGCTCGCTATTCGTTGGGTGACGCCATGAGTTTGTCAATCGACGTCGAGGCCGATCAAAAATCGAGTGCCGTGGATATCTACGTCGCTCTTGAGCTTACCTCTGGGCAAGTCATCTTCTATCCGAGCTTGGACGCTTCCTGGTCCCCATTCTGGCCGAGCATCACCATCCCTGCGGGAACGGAGGCCCACGATTATGAGTTGTTCAGCCTTACACTTCCGGACCTCCCCGCCGGGACGTATCGCTGGTATGCGGCGTGCACCTACGCAGGCACAACAGAATTCGCGAGCAACATCGCATCCTGCGAGTGGGAGTTCGAATAAGGGATGGGGGATAGGGGATGGGGGATGAAAAAGAGGCCCGATTGTTCGGGCTCCCGCTTTCTCAGCCCATGAGTCCCAACCGCTTCATCTTCCGCCACAGCGTGGTTTTGTGGATGCCGAGCTCATTGGCGGTGGCGAGGCGATTGCCGCCATTTCGCTCGAGTGTGTCCAGGATGAGCTTGCCTTCGATGTCGCGTATCGTGCCGGAATGCGACGACGGGCTGAATGCGCCCTTCGGCTGAAGATACGTCGGCAGGTGCTTCGGCAGGATGATCTTGCCGGTGCAGAGCACGAAGCAATGCTCGATGATGTTCTCGAGCTCCCGAACATTCCCCGGGAATTCGAATTTCATGAGTATCGACAACGCTTCGGGCGAGATGCCGGCTATGCTCTTGCTCTTGAGCCTGTTGAAGCGAGTGATGAAGTGGTCGATTAGATATGGGATGTCCTTGATGCGCTCTCTTAGGGGGGGAAGATTCAAATTCACAACGTTGATACGGTAGTAAAGGTCCTGTCTGAATTCTCCCGACTCGACCAGTTCCCGCATATCTCTGTTTGTCGCCGCGATAACTCTCACATCTGCTCTGACTGTCTGTGAAGACCCCAGAGGTTCATACGTTCTCTCCTGAAGGACCCTGAGCAGCCTCGCCTGCATAGCAGAGGAGACGTCCCCGATCTCATCGAGAAAAATCGTGCCGCCCTCGGCCATCGCAAATCGACCCTCACGGTCGTAGCGAGCGTCGGTGAACGCGCCCTTCTTGTGCCCGAAGAGCTCCGATTCGAGAAGTGTATCAGGCAATGCCCCGCAATTGACCACGACGAAAGGTCGCTCGCTGCGTGGGCTCAGGTTGTGGATCGCCCTCGCGAAGAGCTCCTTACCGGTACCGCTCTCACCCTCGATGAGAACAGTGCTCTCGCTCTCAGCAACCGCCGGAACGATGTCGAACAGGTCGAGCATGCGTTTGTTCTGGCTGATGATGTCCGCGAAGGTGTAGCGCTGCTCCACCTTTTTCCTGAGCTCCTCGACCAGGCTGAGATCGCGGAACGTCTCGACGCCCCCGATGATCTCCCCGGTCTCGTCCTTCAAAAGTGCCGTTGATACGCTGATGGGTACGGTCTCGCCAGCTGAGTTGACGATGAATAGCGGACGGCAGACAACCGGCTCGCCGGTCCTCATCGTCTCGCGGAGGGCGCAGTTTCCCTCGCAGATGCTTGCCTTGAGAACCTCCCAACATTGCCTTCCGATGGCGTCTTCTCGCTTGACGCCGGTGATGCGCTCCGCCGCGCCATTGAATAGAGTCACCTTGTGCTCGAGATCGACCGTGAATACGCCGTCGGTGATCGAGTCCAGGATGACCTGGATGTGCTTGTCCTTGGTCGTCTTCATTTCCTACCCAGCCTTGGGTGCATGATGCAACATGCTATCAGCAAGATCGCCCGATGGTCTCCAGATGGAATAAGGGCAATAAAGCCTTGCTATGAGGGTACTATAGGTCCTTGGAGTGCCGGATTCAAGATGGTTGTCAGATTGAGGTTGCAATATGCAACGAATCTACCTTCGGCCTGTAGTTCGACCTCATGGGCTGAACGTCAGAAGAAGGGTCGATACAATTGATCGCCGCCCTGAAAGGGCGACACGTGAATAGCGGCGTGTGAAACGCGCGGAATCATGACAAGCGTTCCCCTAGTTACTTCCCCTTCCCGAATCCGTAGGTTTGGCCTACGGCCTGCACTCAACGGCTATTCACATGATGCCCCGCTGGGGCATAGCCTGAGCGAAGCAGATCAATTAGATGGCAATTTGCTGAAATCAAGGCTGGGCCAAACTGCCCACGATTTTGAAACGTACCCGGTCCTATTCAGCGCCTAGCGAGAGCTTCAGGAGCGGGAATATCTCCGCGATGCCATCTGTGATGAATTCCATTGAGATCGCGGCAAGCATCAGGCCCATGATACGCGTGAATATGTTGATGCCTGTCTTGCCCAGTCTCTTCGCTATCGGTGCACCCACCTTGAAGAGCACGAATATCGAAGCACCAAGAAGCAGGATCACGGCGACCATGATAAGCATGTGGGCAAACCTCGTCGCGCTCTGTGCGTTCAGTATAACGGTGCTGATCGAACCCGGTCCTGCAAGGAGCGGTATTGCGAGCGGCACCACGGCGACATCTTCGCGCTCTGCGCTCTCTGTTGCTTCTTTTGGGGTATATTTCGACCGCGGCTGCTTCGCTCGGACCATTGCCAGTGCAATCGTAAGGATAAGAATTCCCCCCGCTATCCTGAAGGCCGGTATTCCGACGCCGAAGAAGCTCAGGATGTGCTTACCGAAGAAGGCCGATACGATGAGGATCGAGGCGACCGCAGCAGCGGTCCTTCTCGGTATGCCTTTGATCTCCTCCTCACTCCTGCCCTGCGAGAGAGAGACGAAGACCGGCAGTGCACCTATCGGATTCAAGATCGCAAACAGGGCAGCGAAGAACTTGGCGAAATAGACGACCAGTTCCGAATGCATGATGAATCAACTCGCTAGTATTTTTCTCGATTGTGTGGGGTTTGATTTTGATTTCCATTGAATGTGATGTCAATACGTCTGGTCTGAAAACACCTGCACCGAATTAAGGTTGCATCGAGCGCGAAGTTGCTCAGTTCTCACCGATCTTTGCACCCTCCTCATCCCCCTTTGAGAGGCTGTTTAGGCACGATCCTTCAACCTGCAAAATCGACCGCAAAATCATGCGGCCAAAATCGCACTACAGGTGTTAATGCAAAGTGTCGAAAAGGTATTGATTTATGGAAAAAGTGAGCGGAATATTCGCCATCTTTTTCAACTTAATTTACCTGTGGAGGGTGACTTGGCGATGGCAATACAGGCCGGTGAGATCTGCGCCGTCCTTGCTGCGCTCTTTTGGGCTGGCGCGGTTTGCTTTTTCAAGAAAAGTGGGGAAACGATTTCGCCGCTTTCTCTCAATCTGCTCAGGAACCTGGTGACAGTGGTTCTGGTCTCCATCACGATTCCGTTTCTCGGTGAAGGAGAGTCTTCGGGTGCGACGTTCGAGGACTATCTCCTATTGATGGCTAGCGGGATTCTAGTGATGACGGTCGGCGACACCATGTTCTTCTCAGCACTGAACAGGATCGGTATGGGCATGTGGGC
>JAFGIT010000134.1 GCA_016929465.1 Candidatus Coatesiibacteriota bacterium
ATCAAGGAGAAATTCGACAACAAGAAGCTGTCCGCGTGCCTGGATGCGATCCTTGAGGATATCGTGGAGAACGTGAACGAGTTCAGATCGAGCGATGGGGAGCATCCCGCCTCCGGAAGCGGATCAAAGGCCGGTGAGATAGACCCATTTCTGCGCTATCGCGTGAATGTGCTGCTGGATAACACCGGCAGAGATGACACCCCGATTATCGTCGAAACTGAGCCCACTGCGCGGAATCTATTCGGAGTTATCGACTTGGTGCCGGAGTCTCAGGGGCAATGGCGGACCGATTTCACGCAAATCAGGGGCGGTTCTCTCCTAATGGCCGACGGCGGTTTTCTGATTGTGACCGCGATGGACATCCTCGCGCAGCAGGGAGTCTGGGAGCAGCTGAAGCGAACGCTGAAGAACCAGCAGCTCAGAATATCCATTCCCGAGATGGGCTATCCATTCTCGCAGCATTCTATTCAGCCTGAGCCAATCGACATCAACGTAAAGGTCATAATGATCGGCGACGCGATGATGTTCGAGATGCTCTACAGCCTCGACGATGACTTCAAGAAGATATTCAAGATAAAAGCCGAGTTCGACTCGCAGATGCCGCTCGAGCCCAAGAACATCGCCCACTTCATGTCCGTCTTGTCGAAGATAGGCGGCGACAAGAAGCTCCTGCGATTTCAGAAGAACGCGCTTCTAAGGGTGCTCGAATACGCGATTCGCAGGGCGGGCCGAAGAGACAGGATCTCCACTCGGTTCGGGGAAGTCTCTGACTTACTGAGCGAAGCGAACTTGATTGCCGAGAACGATGGCGCGAAGTCCGTCTCTGAGAAGCATGTTCAGGCCGCGATCGATGCCGCTATAGAGCGGAATAGTCTGATCGAATCGAAGATGAAACGCATGATCACCAGTGGCTCCATCATCATCGATACCGACGGTGAGAAGGTTGGCCAGGTGAATGGCCTCTCGATTATTGCCACAGCGAACTATGCGTTTGGCCAGCCGAACAGGATCACCGCCACGACCGCGACAGGCGACAGCGGTATAATAAATATAGAGCGAGAGGCTGATCTATCTGGGAGCACCCACGACAAGGGGGTGCTCATACTCGCTGGCTTCCTGCGCCAGCGATTCGGCCAGGATAAGCCGCTGAATCTCTCCGCGAGCATCTGCTTCGAGCAGTCTTACTCCGGCATAGATGGTGACAGCGCCTCATCCACCGAGCTTTACTGCATTCTGTCGAGCCTCTCGGAAGTCCCGATAAAGCAGGGCATCGCCGTGACCGGTTCGGTCAACCAGATGGGCGAGGTGCAGCCGATTGGCGGGATCAATTTCAAGGTCGAGGGCTTCTTTGACATCTGTAAGGCGAAGGGACTCACGGGCGAGCAGGGCGTCATGATCCCTCGGCTCAACGTTGAATCGCTGATGCTCCGCCGTGACGTCGTGGATGCTGTGGCCAAGGGCAAATTCCACATCTATCCTGTGGAGACCATCGACGAAGGCATCGAAGTGCTGACTGGCAAGCCTGCCGGAAAGCCCGATGCAAAGGGCAGATTCCCCAAGGGCTCGATCAATTACCTCGTGAACGAGAAGCTCGAATCGCTCGCGCACGCCCTCAAGGAGTTCTCAAAAGAGAAGGAATGATTGGAGGATCAGCGTCCGCCGAGAGAGGCCAGAATGCAATATGCCGCGGCGATCCCTGATCGATTTGTGGGAGAATTGTGCGGTTCGAATCGGCCAATTCGATCTGTATATCGACCTTTCTGCCCCCTGAGGGTCAAATCTATGTATAATGACCGCTATTAGCTTCATGGGGTGAGTGCAATTGGGAAATAATCGCATGCTTGGCCTTCTCAATTCGAATAGGTCATTGGTCGCACAGGTGTGCCTGCTGTTGGTGCTCGTGTCGATATTCTTCGGGAATGCACTATTCTCTTACCGGCTGTACTTCTACTACGATACGATCATGCAGAACTTCCCGTTTGGGCAGTTCTTCGCTGAGGGCTTCAGGCAGTTCGAGCTCCGCCTGTGGTGTCCGCAGATATTCTCTGGATTCCCCCTTTTTGCTGAAGGCCAGGCGGGGGCGCTCTATCCGCTTTTTGCTCCGCTCCTCTTGCTAGCACCCTTCTGGGTGGTCTATAAGTACACCATAGCCCTTCACTCATTCCTTGCGGCTCTCTTCATGCTGCTCTTTTTGAGGCAGATGAAGCTCAAGACCCAGAGCTGTTTGTTCGGGGCGGTCGCGTTCGGATTCAGCGGCTTTTTTGTGGCGCAGGTATCACACGCGAACATCATTCGTGGCTACTGCTACTTGCCAGCCGTGCTGCTCGCAATCGAGGCGTTCAGGATCCGTGGCGCACGGCGCTGGTGGCTGCTCCCGGTTATATTCGGGACATTCATCCTCGGAACGCATCCCTACGTCGCCATATACGCCCTGATAGCCGTCGCTTTGTGGCTTCTCTTCGCTCTTCTCGAGAAGAGGAACGAGACGACTCCGCGCGGTGTCTCCTGGGCAAGATGGTTCGGCGCAATCGGAGGCATAGCCCTTGGATTCGGACTCGCCGCGTGTCAGCTCATTCCGAGCGCAGAGCTACTCGAGCACGCCAGCCGGGGCGAGGACGTGAGCCTGGAATTCCTGACGGCTGGCTCGCTGCCCATTCATAACTTGTTCACTTTTTTGCTGCCGAATTTCTTCGGCACTCCTGCTACGAATTGCTACTGGGGGCCGGGGGAGATCGGGCTCTTCGCGGAATTCTGCTGCTACGTTGGCGTCTTGACCCTTCTTCTCGCCGTGGTCGGACTGTTTTGCTACAGGAAGGGGAGGGTGATCTATTTCGGGGTCCTTCTCGCAGCGGGGACCTTGCTTGCCGTCGGCAACCAGACGCCGCTCTATTCGATTCTAGCAAAGGTGCCGATTCTGAATGCGACGAGGACCCCCTCCCGATTCATATACCTCGCGGTCTTTGCGTTCTCGGCATTGTCTGCCTATGGTGTTGAATACTTGCTCTCGATTTCTCAGAAAACGAGGGCGAAGGTCTGCGTCAGCATATTCTTGGCGGCTCTAATTGCTGGTTCTGGGCTTCTCGTCCATCAATTCGCGGAGCCCAATATCCGGTCATTGGAGGCAGAGAGCTCGCAGCCCGAAGCCAGCAGAGCGCTTGTCAGCGACGAGAGCCGCGCGTTTTTCGAGCACTACCGCGAGGCACTCGAGGACGACCTGACTCGGTTTTGGGCAATATTGTCGGTCTCAGCGCTGCTCCTGCTTGTGATCGTCATCGCACCCGCTATTTCGCGGCACGCGGCGTTTGTACTTCCCGTGGTTTTCTTTTTGGACCTTCTCTGGTTTGGGCACGGCTTCAATCCAATCGCAACCACGAAGGTTTATACGAAGCCCCGGAATATGACGAAACTATTGCGAGCCGATACGGACACGTTCCGGACTTTGCGTTGGCGGGTCAACGAGATCTGGCATCCGAAGGCACATCTCGAGGAAGGGCAGAGACGAGCCGATCCCTTTACTCCCGGCTGGTCCGTGCACCTCGAAAGATACCGCGACTGCACGATGTCGCAGGTGCCCAATACTAACATGCTCTACGACATCGACAGCGTCGATGGATACACTTCATTCACACTCGCGAAGTACAACCGACTGCTCGGCGCACCAGGTAAATGCGCGCTGCCCCGGTTCTCGCCCTCGCCAGGGCTCATGTCGCTTCTGAACGTTAAATATGTCATATCGTCCGAAGCGATCGATCACGGCGCACTCGGACCGGTCTTCAATCAAGATGACCTCTACCTATACCGATATCGCGACTTCCTCCCGAGGTTCTTTCTGGTGGACAAGGCCATCGTTTTTCCCACCGAGGAAGACGTCCTGAAGGCGGTCTCTTCGGAGACTTTTTGGCCTCAATTCGGTGTCATATTGGACGCCGGTCAGCTGGAGAAGGCCGCCAGCTACAGCTTCGACTCAATGCTTCGCCATCTGGAGGATATGCTGAAACCAAAGGAGGACCTGGAGCGACCGGCAAGATGCCAAATTGACCGAATCCGCACACTTGAATACAAATCGGACGAGGTAATCGTTGAGGCCGATTCGGACCGCTCCGCCTTCCTCGTAATGTCAGATAACGACTATCCCGGCTGGAAGGTGTTTGTGAATGGGGAGCCGGCCCCCATCCTGCGCGCCTATGGCTTCCTGAAGGCGGTCGCCCTGGGGCCGGGAAAGAGCACGGTCAGATTCGTCTTCGAACCCGGGAGCTTCAGGATCGGCCTTTTGGTTACTCTCCTTTCCACCTTGATCGTTAGTTGCATAGCATTCGCGTTTCATCCGACCAAGAGAGCCGATACATCCTCCAATACTCCGTGCTACAGCAGGTGGACGACGACAATTGCATGGTTGATCATCATCGCGGCAATTGGCACTCTGGTCGTGCCATATTCACTGCAGCTAATGAGAGGATCTGGGCCAGCAAGAATGCAATTCGGATCGGTCATCGCTGATGTTTACTGCGACGCTGCTGCAGGATCGCTCGTGCGAGGGGAGAATGAGTCGGCAAAATCTGCGGCCAATTCTGCCCTAATGGCCGATCTGGGCAATGTCAGGGCTCGATATATGCTGGGTGTGGCGCTATACAGGCTATCGGACCGGGCCAGCGCGCTCCAGGTCTGGCAAGACTGCCTGGCAATCGATCCCGGCTACAAGCCGGCGCTGAAAGCAATCGGTCAGGCAGGAAGAAGAGGGGGACAATAGCAGGATGTTCTATTCATCTCAGCGCAAAGCGGCGGTCTTCAGGGCTGCGATCTGGGGCATAGAAGGTGCCGGCAAGACGGAGACACTCGAGGGGCTTATCTCACAGCTGCCGCCGGAGGTCACCAGGGGGAACTGGCTCGGATATCATGGCATCTCGGAGAGAGATAAAAGCTCATTCCTGGAATACGTCCCCATCAGGCTCGGCGAACAGGATGGCATAAACCTGATGCTGGAGCTGTTCTCGCCGCAACCGGACCAGCGGGCGTCCGAGACGTGGCTGGAGATCGTCTCGGGTGCGGATGGGATTATCGTCGTCGTCGATTCCCAGCTGTCCAGACTTACTGAGAACATCGATCACCTGGCGGTGCTAAAGGACCTGCTCGCGAATTCGAACAGGTCGCTCATGCGAATTCCCGTCGTCTGCCAATTCAACAAGAGGGACCTTCCCGATATCTTGCCATTCGAGGTGCTGGAGCGATTGATCGGATTAAGGACCGCCCCGGCCTTCGAGACGATCGCGTCACAGCAGCTCGGTGTTCTCGACGCAATTCGGGCGTTGAGAAAGCTCCTGATCCGTTCTCTCTGACGGCAATCTATACAACCAGTAGTCATCCCTGCTCTCACTTACACAACTTGTGGGCGCCAGGCTCTGCGCTTGTGTGCGTGCATTGGCATGGGGACACAACATCTTGATGTAACGCCAATTTGGTCTTGACTCCACACAGATTGTGGGGCTATTATCTTGTGCATCAACCGCAATTACCTGTTATTTCTGAGTTTTTCAACTTAACGAATGGGAGGGACAGGAGTGAAGGCGCAGGACATTATGACCAAGAAGGTCGAGTTTATCGACGGCTCGAAGACGGTCGCAGATGCCATCAAAATGATGAACGAGCACGGCGTGAGCAGCCTGATCGTGGATCATAGGGGCGTTGAAGATGCGTATGGGATCGTCACGAGAAAGGACGTCGTGAACAAGGTGGTCGCGACGGGAGACGACCCCCACAAGAAGACGGTTGCCGAGATTATGAGCAAACCACTCGTTTTTGCCTCACCTGGGCTCGAGCACAAGTACGCGGCGAGATTGCTCGCTACCACGGGCTTCAGAAGGCTGCCAGTCTTTGACGGAAAGAACATAGTCGGAATGCTGTCAAATTCCGACATCTTCGCTGCATTTTCCAAGACAGTCTAGTATAGCTGCTAGGTCTTCTTTCTCCTTTGTAAGGTCCCGCTATCTGCGTGTGGCGGGACCTTGACATTTTTACCTCGTGCGATCGTGAGGAATGGCCTCTTAGGCGGCTTGTCCCCGCCCATCTACATCATCGGGCAGGCACAAGGCCAGCCCCTACAGGTGGTATGCATCGAGTCCGCGTCATTCGCCAATCCCCTGGCAAGATGGCCTGTGTTACAGCCTCCAAGGCCCAGCCCCAAATATGGCCTGCGCCGGATCCCTAAGACCCGTACCTGTAGGTGAAGCCCATGAAGTCCAGTAGAGTGAGGAGGAATTGATTGGCGGTCAGACGGCAGAGCCCTCCCCGCTGGCAGGACCTTTCCGAATATCCCGACACGTTGTCCGTCAGGACATCCGGCCCGTATATCGTCACCGGGACCGGGTCCGCAGTGTGGTCCCCTACCTCGC